>JAFMFB010000089.1 GCA_017856435.1 Burkholderiaceae bacterium | reverse complement strand
CCTTTTCGGGAAGAAAAATTTAGTCAGTTATGAGCCCGCGACCGGCTTATAAATCGACATGCCAAAATCTCGCCCGAACCCGCTAAAACGCGTTCAGACCCGTTCAAACCCGCTAGAACGGTAATCCGACAATTTGATCAGCCTATTGTGAATTCCCTGACAGAAAAGCTTCTTGACGCTCTGCCACAAACCCAATGCACCCGCTGTGGCTATCCCAACTGCGCCGGCTATGCCCAGGCGATGGCGCAAGGTGAGGCTGAGATCAACCAATGTCCACCCGGTGGGGCGCAAGGGGTGGCCCGTCTGGCCCAGTTGCTGGGCCGAGCACTCAAACCGCTGGATCCGAAATTTGGACTTGAGGCGCCGCGCCATGTCGCCTATATCGATGAGGACTGGTGTATTGGTTGCACCCTGTGTCTCAAGGCCTGCCCAACCGATGCCATCCTGGGCAGCAACAAGCGCATGCACACCGTGATTGAAGACTTATGCACCGGCTGCGAGTTATGCCTGCCGGTCTGTCCGGTGGACTGCATCCTGCTTGAAAACGCCAGTGGCCAGGCCAGCGGCTGGGATGCCTGGAGTGAGGCGCAGGCCCACACGGCCCGCCAACGTTATGCCACGCACCAGCAACGGCTGCTGCGGGATCAGACCGAGCAGGAACAGGCCAAGGAAATCAAGACCAAGGCCAAACTGGCCGATCTGGCAGCACATTCCAGCATCACCGAACCAGCAGAACTCGACAAAAAACGCGCCATCATCGAAGCCGCACTGGCCCGGGCGCGCGAACGTGAGAAAGAAAGAAACAGCAAGGCCTGATCAGCCCAGCGCGCTGATCACCTCGGGAGGGGCCTGCACCAGTTCAATCAGCACGCCCTCGCCCGCGATCGGAAATTCGTCATTCGCCTTGGGGTGCAGAAAGCAGATGTCATGACCGGCCGCGCCCTGGCGGATACCGCCGGGTGCGAAGCGCACACCTTGCGCGCTTAGCCAGGTCACTGCCGCGTTCAGATCATCAATCCACAGACCCACATGGTTGAGCGGTGTGGTGTGCACCGCCGGTTTCTTATCGGGGTCCAGCGGCTGCATCAGGTCCACCTCGACCTTAAGCGCACCCTGCCCCATGGCGCAGATGTCTTCATCAACATTTTCGCGCTCGCTGCGAAAGGTGCCGGTGACCTCCAGGCCCAGCATCTGTACCCACAGTTGTTGCAGCCGGGTTTTGTCGGGGCCGCCTATGGCGATCTGCTGGATACCAAGCACTCGGAAAGGTCGCTGCATGGGTTTGCCCTGCATGATCTGGCTTTATTGAAACTCGACGATCGGCTGATCGACCGCGAGGCTTTCACCCTTGGCGGCCAATACCTTGGCTACCACCCCATCGGCGGTGGCAAACAGGACATTTTCCATTTTCATGGCTTCGATCACCGCCACCCGCTCGCCCGATTGGACATGCTGACCAGGCTGTACCGCCACCTCGACTAGCAGGCCTGGCATGGGAGACAGCACAAAGCGGCTCATGTCAGGCGGCGCCTTGTAGGGCATGAGCTGGTGCAGTTCAGCCATGCGCGGTGAGATCACCAGCGCTTCAATCTTGGTGCCGTTGTGCTGCAGTCTCAATGCCAGGGGATTGCGAGCCGTGCCGCGCTCGACCTGGGTGGAAAAGGGTTGACCATTGGAGGTGCCGGCAATGATGATGTCATTTAGGCGCGAGGTGCTGATGATTTCATAGGTGTTGCCATTGACCCGTACCTTGGCGTGGCCGCGCTCACCCACAAAATCATCCACATGAACCTGGGTATGCACATTCTGGCCGTTCGCGCCCAGGGTGATGACCACGTAGTCGCTGCCGGCCTGCACGCTGTAGCCGGGCAGCTGGCCAGAGATGGTGGTGGTGCGCTCGCGTGATTTGCGCCTGACAAAGGCGGCCAGGGCAATCAGGAAGCTGGGGTCTTCATGCGGCACATCTTCGGAGGAGAAGCCCTTGCTGTAGTGCTGGGCAATGAAGCCGGTGTTGAACTGGCCTGACACAAAGTCTGGGTGGGCCAGCAAGGCAGCCTGAAAGGGAATGTTGGAGCTGATGCCACGGATCACAAAGCTGTTGAGTGCCTCACGCATCTTGGCGATCGCATCCAGGCGGTCACGCCCATGCACGATCAGCTTGGCAATCATGGAGTCGTAGTACATCGGGATCTCGCCGCCCTCCTGCACCCCGGTATCGACCCGCACGCCCATCAGGTCCTGGGTATTGGACTGCCACATGCTCTGCTCGGGCGGAATAAAACGCACCAGCCGGCCGGTGGAGGGCAGGAAATTGCGGAATGGGTCTTCGGCATTGATGCGGCATTCGATCGCCCAACCATTGCGCTTCACATCGGCCTGGGCAATCGGCAGCTTCTCCCCGGCCGCCACCCGAATCATCAGTTCCACCAGATCCAGGCCGGTGATGCACTCGGTCACCGGGTGCTCCACCTGCAGGCGGGTGTTCATTTCCAGAAAATAAAAGTCCTGGTCCTTGCCCACCACAAACTCCACCGTGCCCGCGCTCTGGTACTTGACCGCCTTGGCCAGCGCCACCGCCTGCTCGCCCATAGCCTTGCGGGTCGCCTCGCTAATGAAGGGCGACGGGGCCTCTTCAATCACCTTCTGGTGGCGACGCTGGATCGAGCACTCCCGCTCATTGAGGTATATGACGTTGCCGTGGGAATCTCCCAGCACCTGAATCTCGATATGACGGGGCTCCTGGACAAATTTCTCCATGAACACCCGGTCATCCCCAAAGCTGTTGCGCGCTTCGTTGCGACAGCTGGAGAAACCCTCGAAACATTCCTTGTCGTTGTAGGCCACCCGCAAGCCCTTGCCACCGCCCCCGGCCGAGGCCTTGATCATCACCGGGTAACCAATCTTCTGCGCGATCTTGACGGCCTCTTCCGGCGCCTGGATAGGTTCGTTGTGACCGGGAATGGTGCTGACCTTGGCCTCGTTGGCCAGCTTCTTGGAAGCAATCTTGTCGCCCATGGCAGCGATCGAGTAATGCTTGGGGCCGATGAAGACCAGGCCTTGCTCTTCCACCCGCTTGGCGAAGTCTTCGTTCTCAGAGAGAAAGCCGTAGCCCGGGTGAATGGCCTCGGCACCGGTCTTCTTGGCTGCAGCGATGATCTTGTCGGCCACCAGATAGGACTCGCGGCTGGGCGCCGGGCCCAACAACACCGCCTCATCGGCCAGCAGCACGTGTCGCGCATCGGCGTCGGCCTCGGAATACACCGCCACGGTGGCAATGCCCATCTTCTTGGCAGTAGCAATGACTCGGCAGGCGATTTCGCCACGGTTTGCGATGAGAATTTTCTTGAACATGATGTCGTCCTCTGTCACTCAGCTATTCAAAAACTCGAAACAAAACCCCGGGAACACCATTGAAACGGCTTTGCCGGGCTGCTGGGGTCGTCCCCTGGAGGGGAAGACGCGAAGCGGCTCAGGGATGCTTGTCATAACGGAATATTGCCGTGCTTGCGCCATGGGTTGTCCAGTTTCTTGTCTTTGAGCATCACCAGCGAGCGGCAGATCCGCCGGCGGGTGTTGTGCGGCATGATCACATCATCGATAAAGCCGCGGTTGGCCGCCACAAACGGGTTGGCAAAGCGCTCCTTGTACTCGGCTTCCTTGGCCGCCAGCTTCTCTGGGTTGCCCTTGTCCTCACGGAAGATGATCTCGACCGCGCCCTTGGCGCCCATCACCGCAATCTCCGCATTGGGCCAGGCAAAGTTGACATCACCGCGCAGGTGTTTGGAGGCCATCACGTCATACGCGCCGCCATAGGCCTTGCGGGTGATGACCGTGA
>JAFMFB010000088.1 GCA_017856435.1 Burkholderiaceae bacterium | reverse complement strand
GGTGAAGTGATCAGCCAGCTGAGCGTTGGCAAATTTCTTGCCGGCCTTTTTGATGCCCTGATCACGGTGGACCCACATTTGCACCGGGTCAGCACACTGCAACAGGCGGTTCCTGTCAAACAAGCCATCACCCTCAGTGGCGCCCCCCTGCTGGCCGATCTGATTGCTGAGAAGCGCCCGGGTGCAATTTTGGTCGGCCCCGATGAAGAGTCTGCGCAATGGATCGCCCAGGCAGCAAAACGGCACGGGTCTGAGCAGGCTGTCTGCCGCAAGGTTAGGCTTGGGGACAGACAGGTCACCATCGCCTTACCGGAACAGAGTTTCCAGGACCGGGCCGTTGTCCTGCTTGACGATGTTGCCAGCAGCGGGCATACCCTGGCCCAGGCTGGGCGCCTATTGCTGGCTGCAGGCGCCAAATCGGTGGATGTGGCGGTAACGCATGCCCTGTTTGCAGGTGATGCGACTCAGATCATTCAGGAAGCCGGAATACAGCAAATCTGGAGCACTGATT
Source organism: Burkholderiaceae bacterium (assembly GCA_017856435.1). Classification (GTDB taxonomy): domain Bacteria; phylum Pseudomonadota; class Gammaproteobacteria; order Burkholderiales; family Burkholderiaceae_C; genus Hylemonella. The sequence goes on along the minus strand of JAFMFB010000088.1, from coordinate 3,332 downwards.
GCATTGCTCACCCGAGCAATGCAATCAGCATGGCCCCTGCGCTTGCATCAGCCTTAGGCCAACTGAACATTCCAAGCTGAACCATGAAAAGTGAACACGACCTCAATGAGCGCACTTTGGCTGATGCCTGGGCCGACCTGAAGGCTCACGCTGATGCCGGTCTGCCTCTGGAACCCGATGCCTACCGTCTAGCCTTTGCCGACCCAGAATTTTTGCTGCGCCGAGAAGTTCGCGGGATTCGGTTCCAACTCGAACTGCTCAAACCGGAACTCGACCAGCATAGCCAGGGCATTGCAAACACCATTGTTGTCTTTGGCAGCGCCCGGTTTCTCTCGCGACAGGCGGCACAAGAACAAATGGAATTAGCCCAGAGCAGCGCTGACCCGTCCTACCGCCGCAAAGCAGAAAGAGACCTGCGCAATGCCGAGTACTACGAACAGGCCCGATTGTTTGGAAGTTTGGTTGCCCAACACAGCAGCCAGTTACCCACCGCCGAGCAGCTCTTTATCTGCACCGGGGGCGGGCCGGGCATCATGGAAGCCGCCAACCGAGGCGCCAGCGAGGCCGGTGCACCCTCAGTCGGTCTCAACATTGCCCTGCCCTTTGAGCAAGCGCCCAACCCTTACATCACCCCAACCCTGAGTTTCAAATTTCATTACTTCGCCTTGCGCAAGATGCACTTCATGATGCGCGCCAAGGCACTGGTCGCCTTTCCCGGTGGCTTTGGGACGCTGGATGAGCTGTTCGAGATTCTGACCCTGGTGCAGACCGGCAAAGCACAAGCCGTCCCGGTCGTTCTTTTTGGGTCTGATTACTGGAAAAAGCTGATCAACTTCGAGCAGTTGGTTGAGGATGGCACCATCTCTGCCGATGATCTGAAATTGTTCAACTATGTAGATTCACACCATGCCGCCTGGCAGGTCATCCAGTCCTTCTATGAATTGAAGAACGGGTCGGCCTGAGCCCCTATCCGCTGCGCAACCCCCAGGCGATTCGGGCGCCGGCGCCAACCGTGGCCCCGACCATCCAGAACACGACGGGCACGCCCACAGCCGCACCGAGCAGGCCAAACAACATCGGCATGAAAACGCTGGATCCGTTGAGCGACATGACCCGCAAGCCCAGCGCCTCCCCATGGCGGTCTCTTGGCGTGATCTGATGCAGCATGGTCATGATCATGGGTTGCACTGAGCCTAGCGCCATGCCCAGTACCACCGAGCAAAGTCCCATCAGCAGCGCCGAGCCCATCAGGGGGTAGATCACCAGCGTGGCGGCGGTTAGCAACATGGCCGCGGTAACCACCATGCGTTCTCGCAAATGCGCAGCCACCATGGGCATGATGACCCGAATGAAGGCAGCCGACAAGGCAAAAGAACCCAACAAGGTACCGATGACGGATGCGCTGAAGCCACGCTCATGGCCCAGCACCGGAACGATGAAGGTGTGCACATCCCAGCAGGAGGCCAAAAGCCAGTTGACCAGCAGAAGGCGTCCCATCATCGGGGTCCGCACTAAATCCCAGATACGTCTCTGGCCAGGCAACTGGGCTGTCCCTTCACTGGCAAGCTCATGGGTGGTACGAACAAGTCCCCAGCAGATCAAGGGGAAAATTGCCATCAGAAAAAAGGCCGCCCTGAAGCCCGGCCTCTCGATGCCATATCCGCCCAGCCAGCTTCCGACCCCGTCGATCAGTAGTCCTGCCACAAACGGACCGACAAAGTTGGCCAACGCTGGCCCAAGTGACAGCCAACTGAATAAGCGTTTCAATTCAGTGGCGTCGTGGGCCGCGCGACCAACGTGTCTCTGTAGCGCAATTGATGCAGCACCTGTAGCCCCGCCACTGAGGAGCGCGCTCAGGCATAACACCTCAAATATTGGGAAAAACAGTGCCAGCACGGCCCCTGAAGTGGCTAGGCAGACGCTAATGCCGACGGGTCGTCGCAGTCCATGCCGGTCGGCATAGCGGCCGGCCGGCAGGGCCAGAAACAGTTGGGCCAGGGAAAACAGGGCTAGTAATACCCCAACAGCCAGGGGACTGAAATTTTCCCGCAGTACCAGCAAGGGAGCAGCCATTCGCATACCTGCCATGCTGGCATGCAAAAAAATATGCCCTCCAATCAGTCGGATCAACGCTGATTCAGGGCCAAATGCCTTGTTTGCCTTGTTGTCAGGACGGGGGGTCACACTTCGTCTGTTCTGGAATCATCAGGCAGCAAAGACTGAGCCTGTGCTTCAGGCAGGGCTTGCACCTGCCTGAGGGCACGACCCATGGCCCGGCTGCGAACTTCTGCACTGTTCAGGGTATTGAGCACCGATTCGGTTTGCGATTTCACTTTGGACAAAACATTGCCAAACTTGTCAAACTCAGTCTTGACTGCTCCCAAAACTTGCCATACTTCACTCGACCTCTTTTCCAGGGCGAGGGTTCGAAAACCCATTTGCAGCGAACTGAGCATGGCCAGCAAGGTGGTCGGGCCCGCCAGGGTAATCCGGTGCTCGCGCTGCAGCGACTCCATCAGGCCCGGGCGCCGCAAGACTTCAGCATAAAGCCCTTCGGTCGGGAGAAACAGGATGGCAAAGTCAGTGGTGTGAGGGGGCTCCACATATTTTTCGGCAATTGATCTGGCTTCCTGCCGGATGCGGGATTCCAGAGCCTTGGCTGCCGCCTCCGCCCCCACTGAATCGGCACGCTGCTGAGCATCCAGCAGTCGCTCGTAGTCCTCGTTGGGGAATTTCGCGTCGATCGGCAGCCACAATGGCGTGCCCTCCTCATTCCTGCCAGGCAATCGAATCGCAAAATCAACCACATGCTTGCTCCCAGGCCTTGTAACCACCTGGGCAGCGTACTGTTCAGCCACAAAAACCTGCTCAAGCAACCCGGCCAATTGAGCCTCGCCGAACATGCCGCGCGTCTTCACATTGGTCAGCAGGTGCTTGAGATCACCGACTCCCGCCGCCAGGGTCTGCATCTCGCCCAAACCCTTGTGAACCTGTTCGAGGCGCTCAGCCACCTGTTTGAAACTCTCGCCCAGACGGGCATGCAGCGTAGCCTGCAGTTTTTCATCCACCGTCGCTCGCATTTCATCGAGTTTGGCTGAGTTGGCCTGCTGCAATTGCGCGAGTTGGCCCGCCAGAGCCTCCCGAATTTCAGCAAGCCGACGGGCATTGGCTTCACTCAGGCCACCAAGTTGGGAATTGAGTGTGTCGGAAAGTGTTTTTTGGAGCAAGGCCAGCTGCTGACCAAAGGCATCAATCTGGGCGTTCTGGGTTCGCGTAGCCTCTGCCGCCTGTTGCACCAAAGACTGCTGAAAATTCATCAGGGTTGAACCAAG
>JAFMFB010000046.1 GCA_017856435.1 Burkholderiaceae bacterium | reverse complement strand
CATGAATCAGCACCCAAGAATTTCACTGGCGTTGATGTGACCGATCCACGCAAGCCACGTGTGATTGTTCAGACTGAATTGCCGCACATGAAAATGCGGTCAAACTCTCTTGATGTCGTGGGCAACCTCATGGTGGTGGCTAACCAGGTCAAGGAGCTGGGTGCCAAGCCGGCCGGTTTCGATGTCTATGACATCAGCAAGCCCGAATCACCTAGAGTGATTTCACATTTTGACTGTTCGGGTCCGTATTCGCGTGGTGTTCATGCGGTCTGGTTCGTCGACGGAAAGACCGTGCATATGGCGTCGGGTGCGCCGGATTTCCAGCCGCGCAACCCACGGGATGACCAGATTTACAGAATTGTTGACATCTCCAACCCGGCCAAACCACGCGAGACTGGTCGCTGGTGGTATCCGGGCACCCGCGAGGGTGATGCTGCGCCCCCGCCCAAGCGTCTGCCCGCCCAATTCGATACGGGTTTTCGAGCGCACAACACCAATGTCTTTCCGCAGCGGCCCGACCGAGCCTACGTGGGTTACATCGATGGTGGCGCCATTGTGCTGGATATCGCTGACCCAGCCAACATCAAAATGGTGTCCCACTGGAATCACTCGCCGCCCTTCAACGGTTTCACCCATACGGTGCTGCCGCTGTTTGAGCGTAACCTTTGGATTGTCAGCGATGAGTGCGTGCAGGATGACGGCGCTGACTGGCCCAAGCTGGTGTGGGTAGTGGATTCACGCTCGGATGAAAATCCATTGCCTATTTCCACTTTCCCGGCACCACCCCACGCCACCTTTGCCAAGCGTGGTGGCCGCTTCGGGGCGCACAACCTGCATGAGAATCTGCCTTTGCCGTGCTCGTTCCAGTCTGACACCTTGTTCATCGGTACCTTCTTCAATGCCGGCGTACGTGTCTATGACACCAGCAACCCCTATCAGGTTGAGGAAGTGGCCTACTATGTGCCAGCATCGCCCCCACTGTCTGCGCAGGGCGCCGTGCAGCTCAATGATGTCTATGTCGATGAGCGGCGGCTGGTCTATACCGTGGACCGGTTCAGTGGTGGGCTCTATATTCTCGAAATGAATGTTTGAAGCTCCGGCGGCCGCGCGCGGCCGCGATCCTTTGGCAGGCAAGATACCGGTCACTCTGCTGACGGGTTTTCTGGGTGCGGGCAAGACCACCCTGATCAGCCATTTGCTGCGCCATCCCGAGATGGACCGGGTGGCGGTGGTGATCAACGAGATTGGCGAGATCGGCATTGACAACGATCTGGTCAAGATGTCCTCGGAAAACGTCAGCCTGCTGGCCAATGGCTGTCTGTGCTGCAGCGTACGCACCGATCTGCAGGAAACCTTGCGCGAATTGTTTGGCGAGCGCCGCGCCGGTCTGATTCCTGATTTTGACCGTGTCATTGTCGAGACCACCGGCCTGGCTGACCCGGCGCCGGTGATCCAGACCCTTAGCGGTGACAGTATGGTGGCCGCGCACTACCGGCTCGATGGGGTGGTGACCCTGGTCGATGCAGTGAATGCCCTGACCCAGCTCGCTGACTCGCCTGAAGCCGAGCGACAGATTGCGCTGGCCGATCGGCTGTTCATCACAAAAACGGATTTGTCCAATGCAGCTTCGCTGGAGTCATTGAAAGTGGCTTTGCGTGCCATCAATGCACAGGCCGACATCCGAACCTGTTTTCAGGGACAGGTACATCCCAGCGAGTTGGTGAATATTGGCCTCAAAAGCGCGCGTGCCGATGCGCACACCCTGGTGTTCTTGGGCGAGCGCCTGGTCCCCCAGACCGCGGGAGAACATTCGCAGGGTTCCGAACGTTACCTGGGAGCCAGCTTACCGGCCCGCCATGACCCTGCGGTGAAAACCGTGTCCTTGCGATTTGACCAGCCCTTTACCTGGTCTGGATTTGCCGCTGCCATGGAAATGCTGCTCACCTTGCGAGGCAAAGACCTGCTGAGAGTCAAAGGCATCGTCAATGTGGAAGGCAACCCGGTTGTGGTGCAGGGGGTGGGGCATGTTTTTCACCCACCGGTTCAACTGGACCACTGGCCCAGTGCAGATACCGGCTCAAGGCTGGTATTCATCACCAGAAATATCCCGGCCGAAGTGATCAAAAACCTGTTTCAGGCGGCCGAGGCGCTGGGCGAGGGCGCCAGTTCATGAGGAACTTTGCATGGGCCGAAAATTTTTCCGCGCTGACAGACTTCAGCCGTGCCTGCGCTGGGTGTTTTGTTGGGGATTTCCCTGCTTGTAAGTCGGTACAAACTGTGGCCTGATCTTTTTTTTGGTGGAGCTATCCTATGGGACTTAGATTTCTTGAACACATCCTGATCCTGACGCATGATCCGGAGGGCACCCGTGACTGGTTCTGCGAGAACCTGGGGTTTCGCAATGGCTATCACCCCGAGTTCGGTTTTCCGGTCTATTGGCTCTACATCGGCGAGCAGGATGTGATCCACATTGGCAAGGCGCGCTACTCCAACCATCAGGACACCTATCTGAAGACACCTGCCGATCAGCAGGGCGTGGATTATTCGGCTGCCGGGGCGATGGGCTCAGGTCGTATTGACCATATTTGCCTGAACTGCGAAGGGATTGAAGAATTCATCGAGCGCCTGACCAGAAATGGCGTCGAGTTCAGCGAGCGCAAGGCGCACAACTCCGACCTCTACCAGTTGTTCATGCGTGAGCCAATCAATGGCATCAAGGTCGAACTCAATTTTGCCTGGGCCGAGGCAGCCCGGATTGGTCGTGTTCCCGGTTGGACTGACACGGGTGAAAACACCAAGCCGGTCAATGAAGTCGTGAGCTGATTGGCTCGCATCAATGTAAGAAAGCAGGACCATGAAATACAAGGCAGTACGCATTCATAGCGCAGGTGGACCGGAGGTTTTGAAGGTGGAGGAGCTCGATCTACCTGCGCCCGGGCCAGGTGAGGTCCAGATTCGCCACACCGCCATCGGATTCAATTTTCAGGACATCTACACCCGTTCGGGCATGTATCCGGCGCCCATGCCCACTGGCCTGGGTACCGAGGCAGTGGGCGTGGTACTGGCTGTTGGCCCCGGGGTCAGCGAATTCAAACCCGGGGAGCGGGTCTGCTACGCCAGTGGCCCGGCCCTGGGCGCCTGTGCCACCCATCGCAATTACCCCGCAGCCCGCTTGCTGCACGCGCCAGACGGCCTGAGTGATGAACAGATTGCAGCAACCTTGCTCAAGGGCATGACGGTGGAGTACCTCATGCAGCGTTGCTATCCGGTGAAAGCGGGCCAGTTTGTTTTGATGCATGCCGCCGCCGGAGGCGTGGGATTGTTGGCGGGTCAATGGGGTCAGCAACTTGGTGCCCGCATGATCGGTGTGGCTGGTGGCCCGGACAAGGTCCAACTGGCCAGGGCCAACGGCTATGAGTTTTGCATCGATCGCCGCTCCGAGGATGTTGTGGCGCGCGTCAAGGAGATCACCGGGGGTGCTGGTGTGCCAGTGGTGTATGACTCGGTTGGCAAGGACTCGTTTGAGCAATCCCTGAACAGTCTGGCGCCCAGAGGCTTCTTCGTGTCATTCGGCACCACCACCGGGGCCCCCCCTCCAGTGGTGGCAGCGACCTTGCAGAAGATGGGCTCGCTCTATTTCACCCGGCCCACCCTGGTGACCTACACCGCCTCCACCGAGGATCTGCGGGCATCTGCGTCAGCGGTTTTTGAACGTCTGGCTAAGGGCGTTCTCAAGGTGTCGATCAATCAGCGTTACCCGCTGGCTGAAATTGCACGTGCGCATGCCGAACTGGAGGGCGGCCGCACAACAGGATCCTCAATCATTGTGCCCTGAGCAAAGGCTTATGTCGTACAAGTGTGAGAGGTAAAAGGCTGCCTGAGGCAGTGGGCTGATGCCCGGAAGGCATCAGGATTTAGTTAACCCGATAGGAGATAACCCATGATCAAACGTTTCAAATCTACCCTGCTGGTGGCCCTGCTGGGGTTAGCCGGTGCCACCGCCGTTCAGGCCGAAAACATCAAGCTTCGCATTGCCTCAGGCCACCCGGCGGTGAACACGTATGTGAACCTGATGCAGAATTTCTTCGTTCCCGAAGTGACCAAGCGGGTCGGGCAACGCACCAGTCACAAGATCGAATTTGTCGAGGGCTATGGCGGCGCCATGGTGAAGGTGGCCGATACGCTGGAAGGCGTTCAATCGGGCATTATCGACATTGGTGGCTACTGCTTCTGCTTTGAGCCTTCAAATCTCCCGCTCAATGCTTTCCAGGTCATGTTGCCTTTTGGCACCATGAGCCCGGAGAAAAGCGTCAAGCTGGCGCGTGCGGTCTACAACCGCGTTCCTTACCTGTCCAAAGTTTTCGAAGACAAGTTCAACCAGCAGCTGTTGGCGCTGATTGCCGACAACGGCTACAACCTGGGCACCACCTTTGAATGGAACACTGTGGCTGACCTCAAGGGACGCAAGATTGCCGGTGCCGGCCTGAACCTGAAGTGGCTGGAGTATGCGGGTGCTGTTCCAGTCCAGTCTTCTCTCGTCGAGGCTTACACCTCGATGCAGACCGGCGTCTACAACGGCTGGATCATGTTCCCCTCGGGTTGGGTCAACTTCAAGCTGGGTGAGGTGGCCAAGCACTACACCGAAGTGGGCTTTGGCTCGATCACCTGGCACGGTCTGACCATGAACAAGGCCCGCTTTGCCAAGCTGCCCAAGGACGTGCAGGCCATCATTGTTGAAGTGGCAAAAGAGTACGAGGCGATGACGGGCAAGGTCAATGAGGAAAACTATCCCAAACAGTTGGCACAGCTCAAGGCTTCAGGCGTCAACGTGAAATCGGTGCCCGCGTCTGTCCAGCTGGATTGGGCCAACTCTCTGAAATCCTGGCCGCAGACTTTGGCAACCGAGCTTGATGGCAAGGGCCTGCCAGCTTCTCAGGTGCTGAAAGCCACCCTGGAGGAAGCTGAAAAACTCGGTCATAAGTGGCCGGTACGTTATCAGGTTAAATAAGCAGGTCAAGGTTTGGCCCTGCGGTCTTCCATGATCGCAGGGCGTTCTTCGCAACGAGGTTGCTTTCATGTTGGCTCGGTTCAACGATTGGCTCACACGGACGCTGCTGATACTGGCAGCACTGCTGGCTTTTCTGCTCTGTTTTCTGGTGGTGGCCGATGTGACGGGTCGGGTGGTGTTTAACAGCCCCGTCAAAGGTACGCCCGAAATTGTTTCCTTTTCGATTGTCATCATTTGTTATCTGCAGGCCGGCTTTGCGATCCGCTCCGGAGGCATGTTGCATGTGGACACCTTTGTCAAGCGACTACCGCCTGGCGGGCAAAGCTTGCTGGATGCGCTGGGTGCGCTTGTGGGCATGGCCTTCTTTATCCTGATCTGTTATGGCAGCCTAGACGGGGCACTCCATGCCTGGACCTCTGGCGAGTATGAAGGCGAGGGTGCGTTGCGCGTCCCGGTCTGGCCTGCCCGCTTCGTGATCATTCTAGGAACTGCCCTGGCTGCACTGAGCTATCTGCTGAAGGCTCTGCAAAGCATTGGGCTGGCTCTTCGCGGAATGCCCCCCGCACCCTCAGCGTCACACTGAAACCGGTAGGCTAGATTCATGTTTGATTCAACCAACACCATCATCCTGGTGTCCGTTTTGCTGCTGATGGTGTTCTCCGGAATCCATATCGCCATTTCATTGGGCAGTACCAGCATGCTGGGTATCTATCTGATGACGGGTGATTTCGACCCCGCCCTCACTTTCGCGGCCAACACAGCCTACGAGGCCTTACGCGACTATGTGTTTGCGGTCATTCCCCTGTTCATGCTGATGGGCGAATTTCTGGCCAAGTGCGGGGCTGCCAGTGACCTGTTTACCCTGATCAATCGCCTGACTCGATGGGTGCCTGGCCGGCTGGGCGTCGCCACCGTGCTCTCCAACGCAGTGTTTGCCTTTGTGACCGGGGTATCCATCGCGGCGGCGGCAGCCTTTTCAAAAATTGCCTACCCCGAAATGCGCCGCTATGGCTACGAGCGAAAGTTTGCCTTGGGTTGTATCGCAGGCAGTGCCTGTTTGGGCATGCTGATTCCGCCCTCGGTGCTGATGATTGTCTGGGGCGTGCTGACCGAAATTGCCATTGGCAAACTGTTTATTGCAGGCATCCTGCCAGGCATGGTGGTGGTCTCCCTGTACATTCTTTATATCTTGTGGGTCGCTAAGACCAGCCCAGCCCGGGTCGGTGAAGGTGAAGATCTGCCTCCAGACCAGCTGCAGGCCAGGGCGGCTAACGATCAGCTCGAAGTCCAGGACCTTGGCAAACTTTTGTGGAGCACGATCGGCATCCTGGCCCTAGTGGCGCTGGTGCTGGGCGGCATCTGGTTGGGCGCTTTCACGCCGACCGAGGGGGCGGGTGTCGGCGCCACGCTTGCTCTGTTATTGGCCATTGCACGCGGCATGCGTCTTGCCGAAATGCGGGCTGCCATTCTTTCAGTGGGACGCACCTCAGCGCCCTTGCTGCTGCTGCTGGTAACGGCGCAGTTGTACTCAAGGGTTCTGTCCATGACTGGTGTCACGGGTGCGGCCAAGGACTTTTTCCTGTCCTCCGGGCTGTCTCCCTACGCCATCCTGGCCCTGATGGTGCTGGTCTGGTTCATTCTGGGCTGCATCATCGATTCGATTTCCATCATCCTGCTGACCGTGCCGGTGTTTGCCCCGATTGCCGTGGCAATGGGCTTTGATCCGATTGCCTTTGCCATCATCGGCATCCTGGCCATCGAGACAGGTCTGCTGTCGCCCCCTTTTGGAATTCTGGTCTTTACTGTGAAAGCCGCAGTGCCGGATGAAAAAAATCTTTCAACCGGAGAGATTTTCCGTGGCTCTACGGCCTATTGGGTGGCCTTGTTGGTCGCCATTCTCGCAATCGTGCTGTTTCCCCAATTGGCCACCTGGTTGCCTAACCTGGGTCATGCGGTTGCCCTCAAATAACTGGAGTTCTTATGCCTGCCTACTGGATTGCGCGTTCGCGCATTACTGACCCTGTTGAGTACAAGAAATACACCGACCGCGTGCCCGGCATCATCCAGCGCTATGGCGGCAAAGTGATGGCGCGCGGTGGCAAATACAGAATCATGGAAGGACCCGAGAAATTTCATCGCTTCGTGGTGATTGAATTCCCCACCTTCGAGGCCGCCACTTCCTGCTTTGAATCACCTGAATATGTCGAGGCAGCGGCCTTTCGACGCGCGGGTGCGGGCGAGGTTGAAAATGTGATTGTCGAGAGCGGCGATGCAACAGTGGTCTAAATGGGACCCGCCATGGAAAAAGTAGTCGTTATCGGAACCGGCACCATGGCCGTGGGCATTGGCGCAGGCTTTATCGCTGCGGGCATGCAGACCGTCATCCTTGGGCGTGATTTGCAGCGCGCTGCGGGGGCTCTTGAAAAGTCACGGCAACTCGCTGTGGGGCTGGGAGCCCGCCAGCAACAAAGTGAGTCCAACGGGCAGGTTGGCCTGATCGATGACTGGTCTGCCTGGGACGGCGTGGTCTGGGTGATCGAGACGGTTGCCGAAAACTTTGAACTCAAACGCCAGCTGTTTGCCCAGCTGGATACGCGGGTCCCGCCCGGCATTCCAATCGGCTCCAACAGCTCTGGCTTTCCGATCACCCGCCTGGCGCAGGGTCTGAGCTCGCGTCATCGCATGTTCAACGCCCATTACTTCATGCCAGCCCATCTGGTGCCTTTGGTCGAAATCGCTTTGGGTGAAGGGTCGGACCCGGCTCTGGCCGAGCAAGTGTGCGCCCTATACCGGCGCGCGGGCAAGCAGCCGGTACTGGTGCGACAGGATATTCCAGGCTTTCTGGCCAATCGAATCCAGCATGCCTTGATGCGTGAGGCCATGGACCTGATCGATCGCGGCATTGCCTCGGCTACCGATGTCGACCTTGCCGTGCGCTACAGTTTCGGATTTCGCTATGCAGCGGCCGGCCCGATCCTGCAAAAGGAAATTTCCGGTTGGGACAGCATGGCCCGTGCTGCTGAAGAAATTTATCCCACCCTGTCCAATACGTCGGTGCTGGCGCGTTGTGTGGCTGAGCACATTGCGGCCGGCCAAACGGGCATGAAAGCCGGGGCTGGTTTCATGGCGTGGCCCACCGAGCGCGCTAACGCCGAGCGGGCGGCCTATGAACAGCGGCTGCAGGCTGCCTTTGAAATTTTGAAAAAGACCTAGTGGGTTCAAACATCATGATCGAGATAACTGAAAAGCGCCTGATTGGCCCGGTAATTCGCCTGCACCCCAATGACAATGTGGTCGTGGCCAGAGTAGATGTGGGCATTGGTACCGTGGTGCCGGCAGAAAACTTCTCCAGCCGAAGCCAGGTGCCAGCCGGCTACAAAATTGCAGCCCGCAAGATCCTTAAGGGCCAGCCGATCCTGAAATACAGCGTTACCGTGGGGTTTGCCAACACGGACATCGAGGCTGGCACCATGGTTCACAGCCACAACACCGAGTTCCGTGAGTTTGACCGTGATTACGCCCACGCCAGCGAGTACAAGGCGGTTGAGTTGCTGCCCGAGTCTGAACGAGCCACCTTTCAGGGTTATGTACGCGCTGATGGCAAGGTGGGCACGCGAAACTACATCGGGGTACTGTCCACCGTCAATTGTTCAGCCACGGTCGCTCACAAGATCGCTGAATGGTTCACCCCGGAGCGACTGGCCGACTATCCCAATGTGGATGGCGTGGTGGCCTTTGCCCATTCGATTGGTTGCGGCATGGAAATGAGTGGCGAACCCATGGATCTGCTGCGGCGCACCATGGCCGGCTATGCCCGTCACCCGAACCTGGCTTCTGCCCTGATTGTGGGCCTGGGCTGCGAGCGCAATCAGCTCACGGGTTTGATGGAAAAGGAAAACCTGCAGGCGGGGGCGCGCCTGCACACGTTTGTGATGCAGGAAGAGGGCGGCACCCGCAAGACCATCGAAGCCGGCATTGCGGCGGTCCAGGCGCTGTTGCCGCAGGCCAACCAGGCCCAGCGCGAAACCGTGAGCGCCAGCCACCTCTGTGTCGGCTTGCAGTGCGGCGGCTCAGATGGTTTTTCCTCGATCACCGCCAACCCGGCCCTGGGAGCCGCGGTCGATATTCTGGTGCGCCATGGCGGCACCGGCATTCTGTCGGAAACCCCGGAAATCTACGGCGTTGAACACACGCTGACGCGGCGTGCGGCCAGTCGCGCGGTGGGCGAAAAACTGATCGAGCGTATCCGCTGGTGGAAAGATGAGTACTCGGTGGGTCGTGATGTGCAGATCAATGGCAAGGTCAGCCCGGGCAATCAGGTTGGCGGGCTGGCCAATATTTTCGAAAAATCTCTGGGCTCGAGCATGAAAGGCGGCACCGGTCCGCTGATGGCGGTCTATCGCTATGCCGAGCCGGTCACCACGCCAGGATTCGTGTTCATGGACACTCCCGGTTTTGACCCGGTATCGGCCACTGGTCAGATCGCCGGTGGCGCCAACCTGATCGCGTTCACGACCGGTCGCGGTTCGATGTTCGGCTCCAAGCCGGCACCCTGCGTCAAGTTGGCAACCAACACCCCCATGTACCAACGCATCGTCGAGGACATGGACATCAACTGCGGAGAAATTCTGGATGGCACGGTGTCGGTGCAGGAAATGGGTCAGCGCATCTTCGAGCTGTTTCTGCGAACTGCCTCGGGCGAAGCCTCCAAGAGCGAAGCCTTGGGCCTGGGCAACCATGAGTTCGTGCCCTGGCAAATTGGCGTCATGAGCTGAGTGGCAGATTCAGGCGCGGCCCGCCAAGGCTTCAGAGCAGGCTGGGCTGACCTAAACCTCAAAATTGTCGATCAGTCGGGTGTTGCCCAGACGGGCAGCGCCCAGAACCACCAGATCATCCCCAGGCTGTGGGGATTGCAGGTTGTCTCGACGTCGAACCGTCATGTAATCGGGTTGCCAGCCGTGCCCCAGCAGCGACTGCATGGCTTGCGCTTCCAGCTCGTTGAAGCGGTAGTCTGCATTGCGCAAAGCCTCAACCATGCGCTTGAGCTCCTGTGAGAGTTCAACCGCCTGGCGGCGTTGTGTGGCACTGAGATAGCTGTTGCGGGAGGACAGGGCCAGGCCATCATCGGCCCGCCGGGTATCGCCCGTGACCAGCTCGATCGGGAGTGCCATCTGCGCAATCATGTGCCGCAGGATGAGCTGCTGCTGGTAATCCTTCTTGCCGAATAAGGCCACCCTGGGTTGCACGATATTGAAAAGTTTCAATACCACCGTGCAAACACCCACAAAAAATCCGGGCCGGAAATGTCCTTCCAGGATGTCGGCCAATTCGGCGGGTGGATGGATCTTGTAGGTCTGGGCCGTGGGGTAGAGTTCCTGCTCACTGGGGGCAAACACCAGATCGCAGCCGGCTGAGTGAAGTTTGGCGCAGTCCGACTCAAGCGTGCGGGGATAGGTGCTGAAGTCTTCGTGCGGCAAGAATTGCAGACGATTGACAAAGATGGTGGCTACATTCACATCGCCCAGCGCCTTGGCCTGCTGCACCAGAGCCAGGTGGCCTTCGTGCAAATTGCCCATGGTCGCTACCAGGGCTGGCCGCTGGTAGCGGCTGAGCTCAGCGCGCAATTCTGCGCTGCTGTGAAGGACCTTCATGTCCAGGCGTGTTGCTCATTGCTGGGAAAGCTGCCATCCTTCACAGCCCGCACATAAGCTTCCATGGCGCCCCGCACGCTGCCCGTTTCGGCCATGAAGTTGCGCACGAACTTGGGCATCTTGCCAAGGTTCACCCCAAGCATGTCGTGCAGCACCAGTACCTGGCCGGCCGTGCCGTTGCCCGCGCCGATGCCGATGGTGGCGCAGCGTGGCAAAGATTGCGTGATCTGGGCTGAGAGTTGGGCCGGGACCATCTCCAGCACCAGCAAGGAGGCACCCGCATCCTGCAATTCCAGGGCTTCCCGTTTCAGGGTGCTGGCGGCTTCATCGCCGCGTCCCTGCACTCGGTAGCCGCCCAGCGCGTGCACGGTTTGTGGCGTCAATCCCAGATGGGCACAGACCGGGATGCCGCGTTCCACCAGAAAGTGAGCGACCTCGGTCGTCCAGCCGCCACCTTCGAGCTTGACCATGTGGGCGCCGGCGCGCATCAGCACGATGGCGTTGCGCAAGGCCTGTTCCTTCGATTCATGGAAGGTGCCGTAGGGCATGTCGCCAATGATCCAGGCGGTGCCCTGCACGCGACGTACCCCGCGTTCGACCGATTCCACGTGATAACGCATGGTCTCAAGGGTCACGCCGACGGTACTGGTCAAACCCTGGCACACCATGCCCAGCGAGTCACCCACCAGAATGGTTTCCACGCCGGCAGCGTCGGCCACCGCCGCAAAGGTGGCGTCGTAGGCGGTGAGCATGGTGATCTTTTCACCCCGGGCGTGCATCTCCTGCAGACGGGGCAAGCTAACCGGCTTGCGGGTGGCCGGGGCACTGGCAGGCGGAAGCGTGCCGTAGGGGGAGGCCGAGTGATTTGAATTGGAATTTGAGTCCATGGTGAACCCCATTCAAACAGTTCTAGGAACCAGAATCGTTGGGTGTGACTTGGGATAGGCTTGCGGGTAGTCCCTACTGTAATGCAGGCCGCGGCTTTCATGCCGGCTTTGGGCGCTGCGCACAATCAGGTCCGCTACAGCGACCAGGTTGCGCAATTCCAGCAGGTCACGGGTCACGTGAAACTTCGCATAAAACTCCTGTATTTCCGACTGCAGCAGGGTGATGCGATGGGCGGCGCGCTCGAGCCGTTTGTTGGTGCGCACAATGCCGACATAGTCCCACATGAAGCGTCGCAGTTCGTCCCAGTTGTGCGAGATCACCACGCACTCATCGGCATCGGTGACCCGGCTGTCGTCCCAGGCCGGCAGAGCGGGGATGGCTGGTGCAGTTTCTTGCTCGATGGCCAGAGCCGCAGCTCGCGCATAGACCATGCACTCCAGCAGGGAGTTGCTGGCCAGACGGTTGGCGCCATGCAACCCGGTGTAGCTGGCTTCACCAATGGCATACAGCCCTTGCAGGTCGGTGCGACCAGCCAGATCAACCACCACCCCGCCACAGGTGTAGTGCGCTGCCGGCACCACAGGGATTGGTTGGGTGGCCATGTCGATGCCAAATTCCAGGCAGCGGGCGTAAATGTTTGGGAAATGCTCGAGCAAGAAAGCCTTGGGTTGGTGGCTGATGTCCAGATACACACAGTCCAGGCCGCGTTTTTTCATCTCAAAGTCAATGGCGCGTGCTACCACGTCCCTGGGGGCGAGCTCTCCCCGCTCATCATGTGCCGGCATGAAACGCGTGCCGTCGGGAAGGATCAGTCGCCCGCCCTCGCCACGCACGGCCTCTGAAATCAGAAAGGACCCGGCCTGCGGGTGATACAGGCAGGTGGGGTGGAACTGGATGAACTCCATATTGCCAACCCGGCAGCCAGCACGCCAGGCAGCGGCAATGCCGTCCCCGGTGGCAGTGTCCGGATTGGTGGTGTAGAGATAGACCTTGCCGGCGCCGCCCGTGGCCAGAATGGTATGGGCAGCGCTGAAGGTCAGTACCTGATCGGTGGTTTCATCAAGACAATACAGGCCCAGGCAGCGCTGATTCAATTGACCCGGCTGGCTGGCGGTGATCAGATCCACCAGCATATGGTGCTCGAACAGGGTGATATTTGGATTGGCCCGAACCCGTGACATCAGGGTGTCCTGAACCGCCGCACCCGTGGCATCGGTGGCGTGCACAATGCGCCGCTCGCGATGGCCGCCTTCACGGGTCAGGTGCAGCTGGCCATTTTCCAGGGTGAATGGCACCCCCAGTTGTTGCAGCCATTTGATGCTGTCGGGCGCGCTCTGAATCACATGGCGGGTAGCTTCAAGATCACAGATACCAGCACCCGCCACCAGCGTGTCCTCGATATGCGAGTCAAACGTGTCAGACGGATCCATCACCGCTGCAATGCCGCCCTGGGCCCATCGGCTGGAGCCATCATTGAGGGCGCGCTTGGTCAGGACGGCCACCCGGCGGGTCGGCGCCAGGTGCAAGGCCGCACTGAGCCCAGCCAGTCCGCTGCCGACGATCAGAACATCAAATTGATAGGGGTTGCTCATTGCTAGGAAATCTTCTAACGGTGGGCTAGACCTGTCGCCTCAGACGGGCGAATAGGCAAGACGAACATAGATGGGGGCAAAGGCCTCGGCCTGGGTGATATCGACCAGGTTCTCCTTGGCCAGTTCCAGCAGCGCAATGAAGGTGACCACCAGCACGGGCACCCCCTGCTCAGCTGGGAACAGGTGTTCAAACTCGACAAACTGGCGGCCTTGGAGTTGCTTGAGCACGATGCTCATGTGCTCGCGAACCGACAACTCTTCCCGCGTGATCTTGTGGTGCTGCACCAGCTTGGCGCGTTTGAGGATGTCGGCCCAGGCCTGCTGCAGGTCAACAATATGCACCTCAGGCAAGCGCATCGTGAGCGATTGCTCGATGAACACCTGCGCCTTGAGAAAATCGCGGCCGTACTGTGGCAGGTTGCCCAGTTGCGCGGCAGCCAGCTTGATCTGTTCATACTCCAGCAGCCGGCGCACCAACTCGGCGCGCGGGTCCTCGGCTTCATCGCCCTCGGCGGTCTTTTTGGGGGGCAACAGCATGCGTGACTTGATTTCAATCAGCATGGCCGCCATCAGCAGGTACTCGGCAGCGAGTTCCAGGTTGCGGTTACGGATTTCGTCGACATAGGCCAGGTACTGCCGGGTGACAGCAGCCATCGGGATGTCCAGAATGTTGAAGTTCTGCTTGCGGATCAGGTACAGCAGCAGGTCCAGCGGGCCTTCGAAAGCCTCGAGAAAAATTTCCAGCGCATCAGGCGGGATATACAGGTCCTGAGGCAGTTGGAACAGGGGCTCGCCATAAAGCCGGGCCACGGCCACATGGTCCACCATATCAGGCATCACCGGCAGGTCCGGTGTTGCGTCGTCCTCACTGACCGGACTGATAGACATAGGGCTTTTGAGCGACCCGGGCTGCTTCGAACTCACTCCAGGCCTGGCGGTCAACCTGCTTGTCCCACAGCAACTCCCGGCCAGCACGTTGCTGGGCACTCAGATCCGGGTGGTCTTTCTTGAGCTGGTTGAGAAACTGGGTGGCTTCGGACTGGTAGTCCGGACGTCGAAAAATATTGAGCATGGCAAAACCTCGGGGGGATTGTAGCGGGGCGCCCTCAGCCAGACGGGCAGAGCTGGTGCAGGGCCTGATCCAGTTCAGGCAAGCAGTTTGCCGTGCCCACCCGCTGCAGCCAGCCACTACGCTGTGCAATATCCAGAGGTTGCAGTTTCAATCCGCTAATCACCAGCCGGGTGCCCGATTTCTGGCAGGCCTTGAGCAGCTGATCCAGCGCCTCGATGCCCGATGAATCAAGGTAGATCAGATTCTGAAAATCCAGCGCCAGGCCATGGACTGGCAGTCGGGTTTCGATGTCCTCGATTGGCCTGACCGCCCCAAAGAACAAGGCCCCATGCAAACGAAAGGCCAGGACAACGCCGGCTGGACCAACCGTATCGCTAGCAGGGCTGGTTTGGACTTCCTCCGTGTGACTGAGCTTGGCAATTCGATAGATGAAGGTCAGGCAGGCGATCATCAGGCCGGCCTGCACGGCCACGGTCAGATTGACCACCAGGGTCAGGACAAAGACCCCCAGCAGGGCCACCCGGTAGGGCAGTCGGAACTGGCGCAGCTGGCTGAATTTTTTCCAGTCACCCATGTTCCAGGCAACGTGGATCAGGATGGCGGCCAAGGCTGCCAGCGGAACATGCGCGGCCAGGGGCGAGGCGAGCAGCACAACGGCCAACAGGGTCAGCGCGTGTACTATCCCAGCCACCGGACTGGTGGCGCCGCTTTTGATATTAGTGACGGTGCGGGCGATGGTCCCGGTGGCCGGCATGCCACCAAAGAGCGGCGAGATGGCGTTGGCAATGCCCTGGGCCATGAGCTCCTGATTGGGGTTATGGCGCTCCGAGCTCAGGCCATCAGCGATGCGCGCGCACATCAGCGATTCGATGGCGCCAAGCATTGCCAGCGAGAAAGCCGGCATCAGCATCAGCTGCACACTGGCCCATTGCCAGGCTGGCCACTTCAGTTCGGGTAGCCCGGCGGGAATGCCTCCAAACCGGCTACCGATGGTTTCAATCGGCAGCCCCAACAGGACGGTGAACAGCGTTGCCAGGACGAGTACCACGATCGAACCGGGCACCCGGCTGAGCTTGCCGGCAAACTGGCTTTTGGGCGCAAGACCAGGGCTGAAGTGTTGCCAGGCGAGCAGGGTGGCCAGGCTGATCAGGGCCAGCCCCAGTGCGCTTGGGTTGACATGGTCCAGATGGGAGGCC
Organism: Burkholderiaceae bacterium; assembly: GCA_017856435.1. GTDB lineage: Bacteria > Pseudomonadota > Gammaproteobacteria > Burkholderiales > Burkholderiaceae_C > Hylemonella. The sequence goes on along the minus strand of JAFMFB010000046.1, from coordinate 1,736 downwards.
AGAGCGTGGATCATGCCGAAAAAGTCTGCCGGCATCGAGCTCAGGTCAAGCCCAAGAAAATCCTTGATCTGAGAAAACAGGATCAGAACCGCAATGCCGTTGGTAAAACCAATGACCACCGAGACCGGAATGAAGCGCACCAGGGTGCCCAGGCGCAGCAAGCCCATCACAAAAAGCATCAGCCCAGAAAGCAGTGTGGCCAGCAGCAGGTTGGCCACGCCATATTGCTGCACGATGCCATAGACGATCACGATGAACGCCCCGGCTGGCCCCCCAATCTGCACCCGGCTGCCGCCCAAGGCCGAGATCAGAAAGCCGGCGATGATGGCGGTGAACAGGCCAGCTTCTGGTTTGAGTCCAGACGCAATGGCAAACGCCATGCCCAGGGGCAAGGCGACCACCCCAACCGTGACGCCCGCGCCGATGTCCTTGATCAGTCGGCCGCGATCGTAGTCGTGCAGCGCATCAAGCAGACGGGGGCGGAAAAATGACTTGGCCATGAGCGCTTGGGCTTTTTGCCGTGTGCGCCAATCAGCGAACCCGCATGCCGGGCTGCGCGCCCGGCCAGGGCTCCAGCACATGGATGCCCGGTTGGTTTTTTTCGTCAGCGTGGCTGGCTGCCAGTACCATGCCCTCGCTCAAGCCAAATTTCATCTTGCGCGGCGCCAGGTTGGCCACCATCACGGTCAGCTTGCCCACCAGGTCTTCGGGTTTGTAGGCCGAGGCGATGCCGCTGAAGACGTTGCGGGTCTGGCCCTCGCCCACGTCCAGGGTCAGGCGCAGCAATTTGGTCGAGCCCTCCACCGCCTCGCAGGCCACGATCCTGGCAATGCGCAGGTCAATCTTGGCGAAGTCATCGATGGTAATGGTGGGGGCGATCGCCTCGCCGCCGGGCCGCCCCAAGGCGAGGCCGGCCCCCTCGGGGGGCAGGGAGGACGCATCAGCGCCGACCGTGGGGGACTTTTCCGCGCCGCCGGGCCGCCCCAAGGCGAGGCCGGCCCCCTCGGGGGGCAGGGAGGACGCATCAGCGCCGACCGTGGGGGACTTTTCCGCGCCGCCGGGCCGCACCGGTTCCGGTTCGGCAGCTGCGGGTGGCTCGAACAGTTGATCGAGCAATTTCGCATCGACCCGCTGCATCAGATGCTTGTACTCGCCGATCGCGTGACCGGCCCCCAGCGCGGTTTGCGCATCCGACCACTGCATAGGTTTGATACGCAGGAAGGCTTCCACCTGCTCGGACAACGCCGGCAAGACTGGCTTGAGGTAGAGGGTCAGCAGTCGAAAGGCTTCAATGCAGGCGCTGCAGACATCATGCAGCCGCTCCTCCATGCCGGCTTGCTTGGCCAGCTCCCAGGGTTTGTTCTGGTCCACGTACTCGTTGACGCGGTCGGCCAGCAGCATGACTTCGCGCAAGGCCTTGCCGTATTCGCGTTCGGCCAGCAGTTCGGCCAGCTGGGGGGCTGCGGCGCGCAGGTGTTCCAGCACGGCATCGCCATCGGCCGAGACCGTCCCCAGCTTGCTGCCAAAGCGCTTGGCAATGAAGCCAGCCGAGCGCGAAGCAATGTTGACGAATTTGCCGATCAGGTCGGCATTGACCCGCAGCATGAAATCATCGGGGTTGAAGTCCACATCTTCCACCCGGCTGTTGAGTTTGGCTGCGATGTAGTAACGAAGCCATTCCGGGTTCATGCCGATGGCCAGGTACTTGAGCGGGTCGATGCCGGTGCCGCGGCTCT
>JAFMFB010000087.1 GCA_017856435.1 Burkholderiaceae bacterium | reverse complement strand
ATTTCTGACCCATCCCGCATTTGCCAGCGACTACCCCTCCAAACCCATCCGGATCCTTCCCACCGATTTTGTTGCCAAGGCCACACCTGAGCGATCCACCTTGCTCTTGGGATCAATTGGTCCGTGGTGGCAATGCAGCCCGGTTGCTTGACGCCATTGCATGATCAAAGCTGTTGACTGAAACAATTGTGAACAAGGCCTTTACCCGCGAGCCTGACGCCAGCGAGGAGGACGATCCGCAATTGCCCGCTCTGCCAGCGGGAGGCAAGAACTACATCACCCCCAGCGGTTATGCCCGGCTGCGCGCCGAGTTGATGGATCTGATTGACAAGGAACGGCCCAAAGTCGTGGACGTGGTGCACTGGGCAGCCAGCAACGGAGATCGATCAGAGAACGGGGACTACCTCTACGGCAAGAAGCGCCTGCGGGAAATCGATCGGCGCATCCGGTTTCTGACCAAGCGGCTGGAAATTGCCGAAGTGGTCGATCCCAGCGTCCACCACGGCAGTGACCAGATCTATTTTGGCGCCAAGGTTTCTTATGTCGATGAGCAAGGGCTTGAGCGCACGGTGACCATCCTGGGCATTGATGAAGCCGACAGCGCTCAGGGGCAAGTCAGCTGGATATCGCCGATTGCACGCACCCTGCTCAAGGCCCGCGAAGGTGATGTGCTTCGCTTGATTACCCCTGCGGGCGCCGAGGAGATCGAGGTACTCCAGGTGAGCTACCCGACACCGGCCTGACACCAGCCGTTTAAGCAGCCGCCTCAGGCGTGACTGACAGATCGCTCGGCACGCAGCACTGAGGGCGTGCGCCGCAGGGTGCGCAAGGCAGCCTCCAGGTGATGGCGATCCCGGACCGCCACGATAAATCGCAGCTCAGTGGTCGCCTGAGCGGCCTCCTGACCCATGTCGATGTGCACAATGTCCACCTCGGCCTGGGCCAGCCCCGCAGCAACCCGGGCCAGAACACCCTTGCCGTTGGCCACGGTGACACTGATCGCCGTCTCAAACGCGCGGACCGGCTCATCAGACCATTCCACCGGAATGAAGCGGTCAGCATCCTTGTTGAACAGCCGCTGGGCAATGCCGCAATCCTGCACATGCACCAGCAAGCCCTCGCCACGCCCGAGATAGCCCAGGATGGCATCGCCCGGTATCGGTCGGCAGCAGTGGGCCAACTGGACTGAAACATTCTCGCTGCCATCAATCAGGACCCCGGTATGACCGGTGCCCTCTTGCGGGGCAAACCGCTCACGGGTCAGCAGCAGTGTGTCGCGTCGCGCACCAAGCTCGGCCATCTGCGCAACCAGCAGCTTGGCAACAATGGTCGCAATTCGCTTGCCCAGCCCTAAGTCCACCATCAGCTCATCGCGATTCTTGTTGCCGGTAATCCGCAATACCTTGTCCCAGATAAGCAGCTGCTCATCTTCACTGCCCGGCAATTTGTCGATGCCCTCGGCTCGCAAGGCCTGCGCCAGCAGTTTTTCTCCAAGCTGCTGTGACTGCGAGGCCTCCAGCGTCTTGAGGTGGTGACGAATCTTTGATCGGGCACGCCCGGTGCGCACAAAGGTCAGCCAGGCCGGATTGGGGGTGGCGTCAGGAGAGGTAGCCACTTCGACCATATCTCCGTTGTGCAACTCAGTGCGCATTGGAACGGCCTCGTTGTTGACCTTGGCGGAAACGGCATGGTCTCCCACATCGCTGTGGATGGCATAGGCAAAGTCCACCACCGTGGCGCCGCGCGGCAAAGCCATGATCTTGCTCTTGGGGGTGAAGACATAGACCGCATCGGGAAACAGGTCCACCTTGACATGGTCCCAGAACTCGGCCGCATCACGGGTTTCATTCTGGATATCAAGCAGCGACTGCAGCCATTGGGTGCCAAGTCGCTCGGAGTTATCGCCCCCGGGCTCCTTGGCCTTGTACATCCAGTGCGCAGCCACACCCGACTCAGCCACCACATGCATGGCCTCGGTTCGAATCTGAAATTCGATATGGATCCCCGCCGGTCCAACCACCGTGGTGTGAAGCGACTGGTAACCGTTGAGCTTGGGGATGGCAATATGGTCTTTGAATTTGCCGGGCACCGGCTTGTAGAGCTGATGCAGAATGCCCAAGGCGGTGTAGCAGTCCACCACTCCAGGCATCTGGACGCGAAAACCATAAATATCGTTGATCTGGGCAAAGCTCAGGTGTTTCTCGTCCATCTTGCGGTAGATCGAGTACAGGGTCTTTTCGCGCCCACTGATGGGCACCGACAGGTCGGCATCGTAGAAAGCCTTGCGTACTTCGCGCTGCACTTTCCAAACCAGGTCCCGCCTTCGACCACTGGCACGCGAAACCGCCTTGGACAGGACCTGATAGCGCCAGGGTCGCAGATGACGGAAGGCCTGGTCCTGCATCTCCCGGTAGGCCTGATTCAAACCAAGCCGGTAGGCGATAGGCGCATAGATTTCCAGCGTCTCAGCAGCGATGCGCAATTGCCGCTCGCGGGACAGTTCGCCTAATGTTCGCATGTTGTGGGCGCGATCAGCCAGCTTGATCAGGATGACCCGCACATCGCGCGCCATGGCCAACAGCATCTTGCGAAACGACTCGGCCTGTCCTTCCTCGCGCGTGTTGAAATGCAGCTTGTCGAGCTTGGTCAGCCCATCCACCAACTCGGCCACCGGAGCGCCGAAACGCTCGATCAGATCAGCCTTGTTGATACCGCAATCTTCCATGGTGTCATGCATCAAGGCCGCCATCAAGGCCTGAGCGTCGAGGTGCCACTCCGCACATTGCGCGGCGACGGCGATCGGATGCGTGATATAGGGCTCACCGCTGCTACGGATTTGTCCCAGATGGGCTTCATCGGCCAGACGGTAGGCCTGACGGACCAGCTCCAGGTCGGATTCCGAGAGGTAACCCAGCTTGTCAGTCAGCGCAGCAAAGCTTGCGGCGGCTGCATTGGCAGCTGCCAGCTTGGACTCTTGCGAGAAAGCGGAAGCATTGAAAACTTCCGCCTTGGGCGCTGCAGAGGAGGCTGGTTTGGTGACATAACCCATGCCTCAAATATAACGCCCCTGCTTGCCATTTCGGCCAGACAACAAAAAAGCACCGCAAGCGGTGCTTTCTCAGGCGTGGGCCAGTCGGACTTAAGTCGGAACTTTTTTGAGCATCTCAATGCCCACCTTGCCTGCAGCGATTTCGCGCAAGGCGGTCACGCTGGGTTTGTTCTTGCTGTCAACCTTCGGGGTATGGCCCTGGCTGAGCATGCGGGCACGGTAGGTGGCAGCCAGAACAAGCTGGAATCGATTTGGGATCTGCTCCAGGCAGTCTTCAACAGTAATGCGGGCCATGGAAATTCTCCGGGGGCTAGGTGATATTCAGGGCTTTGAAAGTCTGCGGCCGCTGACGGCGCTGGGAACTCAGCTTGAGGCGCTGTGCCTTGACCAGGGTTTGCAAATCGGTCAGAGCGCGTTCAAACTCATCGTTGATTATAACGTAGTCAAAGCGTTCGACCTGCGCCATCTCGGTGGCTGCATTCTTGAGCCGTAGCTCGATGACCTCGGATGAATCCTCGCCGCGTTTGATCAGCCGCTCTCGCAACGCCTCCCAGCTGGGCGGCAAAATGAAGATGGCGACTGCCTGCGCAAATCGCTTTTTGATCTGCAGGGCTCCCTGGAAATCGATTTCAAGAATGATGTCGGCTCCCTGGGCCATCTTGTCCTCGATCGCCTGACGCGAAGTTCCGTAGCGGTGGCTATGGACATTGGCCCATTCCACAAAGGCGTCGGCCTGCACCATGGCCTCAAAAGCCTCGGGAGAAACAAAATAGTATTCCCGGCCACTGACTTCCTGACCCCGCGGGGCCCGGGTGGTGTGTGAGACCGAAAGTTCCAGGCTGAGATCGGCCGCCATCAGGGCTTTGACCAAACTGGACTTGCCAGCGCCGCTGGGGGCCGTGATGACAAACAGGTTGCCAGAGGAGTACATGAAGGCTGGAATGACAACGAAAGTAGGTAGGAAGGATAACTATTCTATGTTCTGCACTTGCT
>JAFMFB010000045.1 GCA_017856435.1 Burkholderiaceae bacterium | reverse complement strand
GCGAAGGCGGCCGTACAGTGGGCGCCGGCGTCGTGGCCAAAATTATTGAGTGATTTTGCGGATTTGGGCCTCTGTTTTCGCGGTGGCCTGATGAGCATGGAAAAAGTGTAGGGGTATAGCTCAATTGGCAGAGCGTCGGTCTCCAAAACCGAAGGTTGGGGGTTCGATTCCCTCTGCCCCTGCCACCTGGGGTTATCAGGTGGGTCGGTGACAAGCGTGTCATCAAACGGGTAGGTTGAGGTATCAAGGATTGGTGTGCCGCTTGAAGTTCAAGCGCTGAAACTGGAAAACATGGCAAGCTCACAAGTTGAAACCGTCGGCGGTGGCGCCGATAAAGCCAAACTGGCCGCCGCTGTGGTGTTGCTGGTGGCAGGCTTTGCCGCCTATTACCTGTTGGGTAAACAGGGTGCCCTGGTGCAATGGGCCGCTTTGCTGGTTGGCGTTCTGGCCGCAGTGGGCGTGTTCTACACCTCGGACAGTGGTCGACAGCTCGTGGCTTTCTTCCGTGATGCCTGGCGCGAAGTCGGCAAGGTGGTGTGGCCGGCGCGCCCTGAGGCCATTCAGATGACTGCTTACGTGTTTGGCTTTGTGGTGCTGATGGCTTTGTTCCTCTGGCTGACTGACAAGACGCTGGAGTGGGTGTTGTACGACTTGATTCTGGGATGGAAAAAGTGATGACTGACGCAGTAGACAGCACCGCCCAGATGACGGCGGCAGCCCGGCACCCGGACATGCGCTGGTATGTGGTTCATGCCTACTCCGGCATGGAAAAAGCGGTCGAGCGCAACATCATCGAGCGCATCAACCGTGCCGGTATGCAGGACAAATTTGGCCGCATTCTGGTGCCCATGGAAGAGGTGGTCGAGGTAAAGAATGGCCAGAAGCGCACCACCGAGCGCAAGTTTTTCCCGGGCTATGTTCTGGTCGAAATGATCATGGACGACGACACCTGGCACCTGGTGAAGCACACCAACAAGGTGACTGGTTTTGTGGGCGGCGCCAGAAACCGCCCCGCCCCGATCTCCGAAGAGGAGGTCATGAAAATCGTCAACCAGATGCAGGAAGGCTCTGAAAAGCCACGCCACAAGGTCGAGTTTGTGGTGGGTGAGCTGGTGCGGGTCAAGGATGGCCCCTTCACCGATTTCAATGGATCGGTCGAAGAAGTCAACTATGAGAAGAGCAAGATGCGTGTGGCTGTGACCATTTTTGGTCGCTCCACGCCGGTCGAGCTGGAGTTTTCCCAGGTGGAGAAGACCTGAGGTTTTTCGGTTCGAGTAAGGAGTTTTGTTTCGCGCTTACCGACTCGGCGCGAATGCAGTAGTCAAGAGTCGCTAACCCCCGGGGAGCCGCGGCAAATTGCCAAGGCGTTATGACCCGCAAGGAGAAAAGTATGGCGAAGAAAATCGTCGGTTTTGTCAAGCTGCAAGTGCCAGCTGGTAAAGCCAATCCGTCGCCGCCGATTGGCCCCGCTTTGGGCCAGCGCGGTTTGAACATCATGGAGTTCTGCAAGGCATTCAATGCCCAGACCCAGGGCGTTGAGCCGGGCCTGCCGCTGCCGGTGGTGATCACCGCTTTTGCGGACAAGAGCTTCACCTTCATTATCAAGACGCCACCGGCAACCACCTTGATCAAGAAGGCGATCAAGCTGGACAAAGGCTCCAGCAAGCCCCATACCGACAAGGTTGGCAAAATTACCCGCGCTCAGCTCGAGGAAATTGCCAAGACCAAGATGAAAGACATGACGGCTGCCGATCTGGACGCTGCAGTGCGCACCATCGCCGGCTCTGCCCGCTCCATGGGCGTGAATGTGGAGGGCGTGTAAATGACCAAACTCACTAAGAAAGCCAAGGCCTTGCAGGGCAAGGTTGACAGCGACAAGCTGTATTCCCTGGCCGATGCACTGAACATCGTCAAGTCTTGTGCCACTGCCAAGTTCGACGAGTCGATCGATGTGGCGGTGCAACTGGGCATTGACGCCAAGAAATCTGACCAGGTGGTGCGTGGCGCGGTGGTGCTACCGCACGGCACGGGTAAGACCAAGCGCGTTGCCGTGTTTGCCCAGGGAGCCAAGGCTGAAGAGGCCAAGGCAGCAGGCGCTGATGTGGTCGGCATGGACGATCTGGCCGCTCAGGTCAAGGCAGGCGACATGCCGTTTGATGTGGTGATTGCTGCGCCGGACGCCATGCGTGTGGTGGGTACCTTGGGTCAGATCCTTGGCCCGCGTGGCCTGATGCCCAACCCCAAAGTGGGTACCGTGACGCCGGATGTGGCCACTGCCGTCAAAAACGCCAAGGCGGGTCAGGTCCAGTTCCGTGTTGACAAGGCCGGTATTGTGCACAGCACGATCGGGCGTCGCTCTTTTGATGCTGACAAGTTGCAGGGCAATCTGGCAGCACTGATGGAAGCCCTCAACAAGGCCAAACCGGCTTCGAGCAAGGGAGTGTATTTGCGTAAGGTGGCGGTTTCGTCGACCATGGGCGTGGGTGTGCGAGTGGACACCCAGACCATCGCGGCGTAATCGCAAAGGATTGGGGCGCTTTGTAAAAGGCGCCTCAGTGGTGGGCCGCTCGACACCCCTGTCGGACGGGCCATCCAAGACCGTTGGCGCGCAGGTCGGCTGCGCTTAATACAAAGAGCCAACGCAGATGGCGATCCCGCTGCAGATGGAACAAGTTCCGTAAACAGTTGGTCGCTGCAATGAGGCGCGTCCGAGGCTTTTGCCAAAGGCGCATTTAAAAGGAGTAGACCTTGAGTCTTAATCGCAGTGAGAAAGAAGCGGTCATTACCGAAGTGACCGACCTCGCCGCAAAAGCTCAAACGCTGGTGATGGCGGAATACCGCGGCATCACGGTTGCTGACATGATCCGCTTGCGCGCGACCGCACGCAGCAGTGGTGTGAACCTGAGTGTGTTGAAAAACACCCTGGCCCGCCGCGCTGTTTCCGGTACCGCATTTGAGGTTGTGGCCGACCAGATGACCGGCCCGCTGATCTATGGCTTCTCTGTTGACGCTGTGGCTGCCGCCAAGGTGGTAGCCGATTTCGCGAAAACCAACGACAAGATGGTGATTCGCGGCGGCGCTTTTGCAGGCAAGGCCCTGGACGTCAATGGCGTGAAACAGTTGGCAAGCATTCCCTCTAAGGAAGTGCTGCTGGCTCAGCTTTGTGGCTTGCTCAAGTCGCCGATTTCCCGCACCGCCGTGGTGCTGGGCGCATTGGCGGCCAAAAAGGGCGAAACGGCAGCGGCCTGATCAGGGCGTTGTCAGTCAACCAACATTTGGAATTTAAAGGACATCAAAAATGGCATTCGATAAAGATACATTTCTGACCGCGCTGGACAGCATGACGGTCATGGAGCTCAACGACCTGGTGAAAGCCATCGAAGAGAAATTTGGCGTGAGCGCTGCGGCCATGGCCGCTCCGGCAGCTGGTGGCGGTGCCGCCGCGCCTGCCGCTGAAGAAAAGACCGAGTTCAATGTGGTGCTGACCGAAGCCGGCGCCAACAAGGTGTCGGTCATCAAGGCAGTGCGCGAAATCACGGGTCTGGGCCTCAAGGAAGCCAAAGACCTGGTGGACGGCGCGCCCAAGGCCGTCAAGGAAGGCATGCCCAAGGCCGACGCCGAGGCCGCCAAGAAGAAGCTGGAAGAAGCCGGCGCCAAGGCCGAACTCAAATAATTCGGCTTTGCTCTAAGGCTGGAGCGCCTTTCGCAGGCCTCCAGCCTTTGGTGCCTACAGAGCGTACCCAAAAACCGGTCTGAAACCGAGGTTTGCGTGGCAGCCCAGCCAGACGCAGACGGACCGAGACGGTTTTTGAGTGCCTTCTGACCCGACTGCAGAAGACGCCTTGGTTCGGGCCGCGCGCAATGCGCGGCCGTCCGCCAGTGGTTGGTAGCGGCCAACCGCCAAGCCTGCCGGCTTTGTCCGGCGCGCCAGTCGCCAAAGACCTCATAGCCCGGAGATCTCATGGCTTATTCTTTTACTGAACGCAAGCGGATTCGCAAAAGCTTTGGCAGCCGCGACAGCGTACTTGAAATTCCTTATCTGTTGCAGATGCAGAAAGACGCCTACACGGCCTTCCTGCAAGCTGACACTGCCCCCACCAAACGCAGCAATGAAGGGTTGCAGGCGGCTTTCCAGTCGGCCTTCCCGATCGTCTCGCACAACGGTTTTGTCGAGATGAAATTTATCGAATACAACCTGGCCAAACCGGCCTTTGATGTGCGTGAGTGCCAGACCCGTGGCCTGACATTTTCCTCGGCCGTGCGGGCCCGCGTGCAGCTCATCATCTATGACCGCGAATCCTCCACCACCCACAACAAGGTGGTCAAGGAAGTCAAGGAGCAAGAGGTCTACATGGGCGAAGTGCCCCTGATGACCGACAAGGGTTCCTTCATCATCAACGGCACTGAGCGGGTGATTGTTTCCCAGTTGCATCGCTCCCCCGGCGTTTTCTTCGAGCATGACAAGGGCAAGACCCACAGCTCGGGCAAACTGCTGTTTTCAGCCCGAATCATTCCCTACCGTGGTTCCTGGCTCGATTTCGAATTCGATCCCAAAGACCTGCTTTACTTCCGTGTTGACCGCCGTCGCAAGATGCCCGTCACCATCCTGCTCAAGGCCATCGGCCTGACCCCGGAATCAATCCTGGCCAACTTCTTTGTCAACGACAACCTGCGCCTGATGGACAGCGGCGCCCAGATGGAGCTGGTGGCCGAGCGTCTGCGTGGCGAGGTCGCCCGTTTTGACATCACCGACAAGTCGGGCAAGGTGGTGGTGGTCAAGGACAAGCGCATCACGGCTCGCCATACCCGCGAGCTTGAGCAGTCTGGCACCACCCATATCAGCGTGCCCGAAGATTTCCTGGTGGGCCGCGTTCTGGCGCAAAACATCATTGACAGCGAAACTGGTGAAATCATTGCCAAGGCCAATGACGAGCTGACCGAAGCCTTGCTCAAAAAGCTGCGCGCTGCCAATGTGCAGGACCTGCAGTGCATCTTCACCAACGAACTTGACCAGGGTGCCTACATCTCGCAGACGCTGCGCAGCGATGAGACGGCCGACGAGTTCCAGGCTCGGGTGGCCATCTACCGCATGATGCGCCCGGGCGAGCCGCCCACTGAAGAAGCCGTGCAGGCCCTGTTCCAGCGCCTGTTCTACAGCGAAGTCACTTATGACCTCTCACGCGTGGGCCGCATGAAGTTCAATGCCCGCGTTGGTCGTGAAGACCAGACCGGACCGATGGTGCTGGCCAACGAAGACATCCTGGCCGTGGTCAAGATTCTGGTGGATCTGCGCAACGGCCGTGGTGAGGTGGACGATATCGACCACTTGGGTAACCGTCGCGTGCGTTGTGTCGGCGAGCTGGCAGAAAACCAGTACCGTGCCGGTCTCTCGCGCATCGAAAAGGCTGTGAAGGAGCGTCTGGGCCAGGCCGAGCAAGAGCCGCTGATGCCGCACGACCTGATCAATTCCAAGCCGATTTCGGCCGCCCTGAAGGAATTCTTTGGCGCTTCCCAGCTCTCGCAATTCATGGACCAGACCAATCCGCTGGCCGAGATCACCCACAAGCGCCGTGTGTCTGCACTCGGCCCGGGTGGTCTGACCCGCGAGCGCGCTGGCTTCGAGGTGCGTGACGTGCACGTCACCCACTACGGCCGGGTCTGCCCGATCGAGACCCCGGAAGGTCCCAACATCGGCCTGATCAACTCGCTGGCCTTGTACGCCCGCTTGAATGAGTACGGCTTCATTGAGACTCCTTACCGTCGCGTGGTGGATGGCAAGGTGACCAAGCAGATCGACTACCTGTCCGCCATCGAGGAAGGCAAGTATGTGATTGCCCAGGCCAACGCTGCGTTGGACCAGGATGGCAAACTGGTTGATGAGCTGGTATCGGCCCGCGAAAAGGGTGAATCCATTTTGTGTGGCGCCGAGCGCATCCAGTACATGGACGTGTCCCCGGCCCAGATCGTCTCGGTGGCCGCCTCCCTCGTGCCTTTCCTTGAGCATGACGACGCCAACCGCGCCTTGATGGGTGCCAACATGTCGCGTCAGGCTGTGCCTGTCCTGCGTCCGGAGAAGCCCTTTGTCGGCACCGGCATCGAGCGGGTGGCTGCCATTGACTCCGGTACCGTGGTGACGGCCAACCGCGGTGGCGTGGTGGATTATGTCGACGCCACCCGGATTGTGGTGCGTGTAAATGACAGTGAAGCAGTTGCCGGTGAAGTGGGTGTGGATATCTACAACCTCATCAAATACCACCGCTCCAACCAGAACACCAATATCCACCAGCGCCCGATCGTCAAGAAGGGCGACAAGCTCAACAAGGGTGATGTGATCGCTGACGGTGCCTCCACCGATCTGGGCGAGATCGCGATTGGTCAGAATATGTTGATCGCCTTCATGCCCTGGAACGGCTACAACTTCGAAGACTCCATCCTGATCTCCGAGCGCGTGGTGGCCGATGACCGGTACACCTCGATCCATATTGAGGAACTGGTGGTGATGGCGCGCGACACCAAACTCGGTGCCGAGGAAATCACCCGCGACATTCCCAACTTGAGCGAACAGCAGCTCAATCGCCTGGATGAGTCGGGCATCATTTATGTCGGTGCCGAAGTCATGCCGGGCGACACCCTGGTGGGCAAGGTCACACCAAAAGGCGAGACCACGCTTACCCCTGAAGAAAAGCTGCTGCGCGCCATCTTTGGCGAGAAGGCCAGCGATGTGAAAGACACCTCGCTGCGTGTGGATCAGGGCTCCCAGGGTACGGTGATCGACGTGCAGGTATTCACCCGCGAGGGCATCCAGCGCGACAAGCGTGCCCAGCAGATCATTGATGACGAGTTGAAGCGTTTCCGCCTGGACCTCAATGACCAGCTGCGCATCGTCGAAGCCGATGCCTTTGACCGGATCGGCAAACTGCTGACCGGCAAGGTCGCCAATGGTGGCCCCAACAAGCTGGCCAAGGGCAGCAAGATCGACAAGGCCTATCTGGGCACCGTCGACAGATTCCACTGGTTTGACATCCGTCCGGCCGACGAGGACGTGGCCGCCCAGCTTGAGAGCATCAAGAACTCGCTGGAGCAGACCCGCCACAGCTTTGATCTGGCCTTTGAAGAAAAGCGCAAGAAGCTGACGCAGGGCGATGAGCTGCCGGCCGGCGTGCTCAAGATGGTCAAGGTCTACCTGGCTGTCAAGCGTCGTCTGCAACCAGGTGACAAGATGGCGGGCCGTCATGGCAACAAGGGCGTTGTGTCAAAGATCGTTCCGGTCGAAGACATGCCTTACATGGCCGACGGGACCCCAGCCGACATCGTGCTCAACCCGCTGGGCGTGCCCTCGCGGATGAACGTGGGCCAGGTGCTGGAAGTGCATCTGGGCTGGGCTGCCAAAGGCATTGGTCAGCGCATCGGCGACATGCTGCAGGCCGAAGCTAAGGTGGCCGAACTGCGCGGTTTCCTCGAGAAGCTCTACGGCCGTGACGGCAAGAAGCACGACTTCTCCAAGATGAGCGATGAGCAGGTCCAGGAGATGGCGCAAAACCTATCGGGTGGCGTCACCTTTGCCACCCCGGTGTTTGACGGTGCATCCGAGCAGGAAATCCGTGACATGCTGAGTCTGGCCTATCCTGACGCAGTGGCCAAGGCCAAGGGCCTGACCGCCACCCGCACCCAGGCACAACTCTATGATGGCCGTACCGGCGATGCGTTTGAGCGCACCACCACCGTGGGCTACATGCACTTCCTAAAACTGCACCACCTGGTGGACGACAAGATGCATGCCCGCTCGACTGGCCCGTACTCGCTTGTTACCCAGCAGCCGCTGGGCGGCAAAGCCCAGTTTGGCGGTCAGCGCTTTGGCGAGATGGAGGTCTGGGCGCTTGAAGCCTACGGCGCCTCCTATACCCTGCAGGAAATGCTCACCGTCAAGTCTGACGATGTGCAAGGCCGCACCAAGGTCTATGAAAACATCGTCAAGGGTGAGCACGCCATCGAGGCCGGCATGCCCGAATCGTTCAATGTGCTGGTCAAGGAAATCCGTTCCCTGGGCCTGGACATCGAGCTCGAGCGTTCCTGATTCACCGCGTGGCAAAACATTAAGGAAAGAGTTTTATGAAATCCCTACTCGACCTGTTCAAACAGTTTTCGCCCGATGAGCATTTTGATGCCATCAAGATTGGCCTGGCCTCGCCCGAAAAAATCCGTTCCTGGTCTTTCGGTGAAGTGAAAAAGCCTGAAACCATCAACTACCGCACCTTCAAGCCCGAGCGTGACGGCCTGTTCTGCGCCAAGATCTTTGGCCCGATCAAGGACTATGAGTGTCTGTGCGGCAAGTACAAGCGCCTCAAGCACCGCGGCGTCATCTGCGAGAAGTGCGGCGTTGAAGTTACCCAGACCAAGGTGCGCCGCGAGCGCATGGGCCACATTGACCTGGCCGCGCCCTGCGCCCACATCTGGTTCCTGAAGTCCCTGCCCAGTCGTCTGGGCCTGGTACTGGACATGACGCTGCGCGACATCGAGCGCGTGCTGTATTTCGAAGCCTATGTAGTGACCGACCCCGGCATGACGCCGCTGAAAAAATACAGCATCATGTCCGAGGACGATTACGAAGCCAAGGTCAAGGAATATGGTGATGAGTTCGTTGCCAAGATGGGTGCCGAAGGTATCAAGGACCTGCTGCAGGGCATCGAACTTGAGGCAGAGATCGAGCGCCTGCGTGGCGACCTGACCGGCTCGGAGCTCAAGGTCAAGAAAAATGCCAAGCGCCTCAAGGTACTGGAAGCATTCAAGAAGTCCGGCATCAAGCCCGAGTGGATGATCATGGATGTACTGCCGGTGCTGCCGCCCGACCTGCGTCCTCTGGTGCCCCTCGATGGCGGCCGCTTTGCCACCTCTGACCTGAACGACCTGTACCGTCGCGTGATCAACCGCAACAGCCGTCTGCGTCGTCTGCTGGAACTCAAGGCCCCGGAGATCATCGCCCGCAACGAAAAGCGCATGCTGCAAGAAGCGGTGGACAGTCTGCTGGACAACGGCCGTCGCGGCAAGGCGATGACGGGCGCCAACAAGCGCGCCCTCAAGTCGCTGGCCGACATGATCAAGGGCAAGAGTGGCCGCTTCCGTCAGAACCTGCTGGGCAAGCGGGTCGACTACTCCGGCCGTTCGGTCATTACCGTGGGCCCGACCTTGAAGCTGCACCAATGCGGTCTGCCCAAGCTGATGGCGCTGGAACTGTTCAAGCCCTTCATCTTCTCCCGCCTGGAAGCCATGGGCATTGCCACCACCATCAAGGCGGCCAAGAAAGAAGTCGAATCGGGCACGCCGGTGGTGTGGGACTTGCTGGAAGAGGTGATCAAAGAGCACCCGGTGCTGCTGAACCGCGCTCCAACCCTGCACCGCCTGGGCATCCAGGCCTTTGAGCCGATCCTGATCGAGGGCAAGGCCATTCAGCTTCACCCGCTGGTGTGCGCCGCCTTCAACGCCGACTTTGACGGTGACCAGATGGCGGTGCACGTGCCGTTGTCGGTCGAAGCCCAGATGGAAGCCCGCACCCTGATGCTGGCGTCCAACAATGTGCTGTTCCCCGCCAATGGCGAGCCCTCCATCGTGCCTTCGCAGGACGTGGTGCTGGGCCTGTACTACACCACCCGCGAGCGCATCAACGGCAAGGGTGAGGGCATGGTGTTTGCCGATACGGACGAAGTTCAGCGCGCGCTGGACGCCGGCGAGGTCGAGCTGACAGCCCGCATCAGCGTGCGTCTGACCGAGTGGTCCAAAGACAAGGACAGCGGCGAATTTACGCCTGAAACCAAGCTGGTGGAAACCACCGTGGGCCGTGCGCTGCTGAGCGAAATCCTGCCCAAGGGCCTGCCTTTTGCGAACCTGAACAAGGCGCTGAAGAAGAAGGAAATCTCCAAGCTGATCAATGTGTCTTTCCGCAAGTGCGGCCTCAAGGACACCGTGGTCTTTGCCGACAAGTTGCTGCAGAACGGTTTCCGCCTGGCCACCCGTGCCGGTATGTCGATCTGTATTGACGACATGCTGGTGCCCAAGGAAAAGCACGAGATCATCGAGGCCGCTGAAAAAGAGGTCAAGGACATCGAGCAGCAATATGTCTCGGGTCTGGTGACCGTGGGAGAGCGCTACAACAAGGTGGTCGATATCTGGGGCAAGGCCGGTGACAAGGTGTCCAAGGTCATGATGGACCAGCTGCGTACCGAAAAAACCACCGACCGTCACGGCAAACAGGTGGATCAGGAGTCCTTCAACTCGATCTACATGATGGCTGACTCGGGCGCCCGTGGCTCGGCCGCCCAGATCCGCCAGCTGGCGGGTATGCGCGGTCTGATGGCCAAGCCTGACGGCTCGATCATCGAGACGCCGATCACGGCCAACTTCCGTGAAGGTCTCAATGTGCTGCAGTACTTCATCTCGACCCACGGCGCGCGCAAGGGCCTGGCCGACACCGCGCTGAAAACCGCCAACTCGGGATACCTGACCCGCCGACTGGTGGATGTGACGCAAGACCTGGTGGTGACCGAAGAGGATTGCGGCACCGTTGAGGGCTCACTGATGCGTGCCATCGTTGAAGGCGGCGAAGTGATCGAGTCCCTGCGGGATCGTGTGCTGGGCCGAACAGCGGCCGAGGACGTGCTCCATCCGGAAACCCGTGTGGTGCTGGTCGCAGCCGGCAATATGCTGGACGAAGACGCCATCGAGCAACTCGAAGAGGCTGGCGTTGACGAGGTCAAAGTGCGTACCGCCCTGACCTGCGAGACTCGCTTTGGTCTGTGCGCCAAGTGCTATGGCCGTGATCTGGGACGGGGTGGCCTGGTTAACCGCGGTGAGGCGGTGGGCGTGATTGCCGCGCAGTCGATTGGCGAGCCCGGCACCCAGCTGACCATGCGTACCTTTCACATCGGTGGTGCCGCTTCGCGTGCGGCCATTGCCTCCAGTGTCGAGGCCAAGTCCAGCGGGATCGTGGGCTTTAACGCCACCATGCGCTATGTGACCAACAGCAAAGGTGAGTTGGTCGTCATTGCCCGCTCGGGCGAAATCGTCATCCATGACGAGCACGGCCGCGAGCGTGAGCGCCACAAGGTGCCTTATGGTGCCGTGCTGACCATCAAGCCTGACCAGCAAATCAAGGCCGGGGCCATTCTGGCCAACTGGGATCCGCTGACCCGACCCATCATTACCGAGTTCGCCGGCACGGTGAAGTTCGAGAATGTGGAAGAGGGCCTGACGGTAGCCCGCCAGGTGGACGAGGTGACCGGTTTGTCCACTCTGGTGGTGATCGATCCCAAGCGCCGTGGCTCGGCCAAGGTGGTGCGCCCACAGGTCAAGCTGATCGACGCATCGGGCAGCGAGGTCAAGATCCCCGGTACCGATCATGCGGTGACGATTGGCTTCCAGGTCGGCGCCCTGATCCAGGTGCGCGATGGCCAGGACGTAGCACCTGGCGAGGTGCTCGCGCGTATTCCTGTCGAAGGCCAGAAAACCCGCGACATCACTGGCGGTCTGCCGCGTGTGGCCGAGTTGTTCGAAGCGCGCAGCCCCAAGGACAAGGGCATGCTGGCCGAGATCACTGGCACCGTTTCATTCGGCAAGGAAACCAAGGGCAAGATCCGCCTGGTCATCACCGATCCAGAAGGGGCCGAGTGGTCCGAACTTGTGCCCAAGGAAAAGAACGTGCTGGTGCACGAAGGCCAGGTGGTCAACAAGGGCGAGCTGATTGTGGACGGCCCGGCTGATCCGCAGGATATTCTGCGTCTGCTGGGCATGGAAGAGCTGGCACGCTACATCGTGGACGAGGTGCAGGACGTCTATCGACTGCAGGGCGTGAAGATCAACGACAAGCATATCGAGGTGATCGTGCGTCAGATGCTGCGTCGGGTGGTCGTGGAGAACCCGGGGGATTCCACCTACATCGCGGGCGAACAGGTGGAACGTTCGGAAATGCTCAACACCAACGACGCCCTGCGCGCTGAGGACAAGCTGCCGGCCACCTATACCAACCTGTTGCTGGGCATTACCAAAGCCTCGCTGTCAACCGACTCGTTCATCTCCGCGGCCTCCTTCCAGGAGACCACGCGGGTGCTGACCGAAGCGGCCATCATGGGCAAGCGCGACGAACTGCGTGGCTTGAAGGAAAACGTCATTGTGGGCCGCCTGATTCCGGCTGGCACCGGCATGGCCTATCACGAGGCTCGCAAGGACCGCGAAAGCATGGACGAGGCCGAGCGCCGCGCGATTGCCGAAGCCGAGGCTGCTGAACTGGCCGACGAGTCTGCTGCTGCCGCTGACACAGCTGGCGAATAACACCACGGCTTGTCGATCAGCCACCGCCCCCGCCTGGCAACAGGCCGGGGGCTTTTTTTCACCTGCTCGAATCGTAGATACTTGGGTGCATGAGTCCTAGCCTCGTCCTTGGGTTGCTGGCGGCCATTCTGCTGTTCTGGTCTGTCGGCGCTTATAACCGACTGGTACGACTGCGCTCCGTGGCGGCAGCTTCGTTCGCGCCGATGGATGAGCAGCTGAGCCTTTATTTCACGCTGGTCCAGGGCCGACTGAGCACACCGGCCGTAGGGGCCAGCAACGCCCTGGCCACGCTGCATGGCGCCAGCCAGCAGTTCGAGGCGTCCTTGAAGGTGGCGCGTCAAAAACCTCTGGATGTGCCTACCTTGCGCGCGCTGGCGGCGGCGCACGCCACCTTGTTGGCCGCCTGGTTGCGTCTGAGCAATGAGCCGCCTGACCTGGCCGGTGCGCCCTTGCCAGAACAATTCCTGGCTGAATGGCAACACGCCACCCAGCTGTCTGATGCTGCCCGTGCTGTATTCAACCAGCGGGTAGGCGACTACAACCATGCCATCGCTCAATTTCCGGCCAGCCTGCTGGCTCGGGTGATGCAACTGCGGCCAGCCCACGCGTTCTGATCCATCCATGCCAGAAGCCAGCGCCCGTCCCTTGTGGCAATTACTGCAGGCCACGGCCAGCGTCATTCAGCAGGTCTGGCAAGGTGCATCCGCGACACCGGTGGTGGCTGCTGTACCGGCTGAACTTCGACCCGGGGTACAGGCACTGGCCTACCAGGTCTGGCGCCATCTCGGGCGGGCCCAGGCCTTGCGGCAGCAACTGGCTCCACGCCAGCCGGCTATTGCCACCGATGCCCTGCTGTGCACTGCCCTGGCGCTGTGCTGGCGCGATGAGCAGTCTCCCTACGATGCACACACCCTGGTCAACCAGGCCGTTGAGGCGGCCAAGCGCACCCGCGTCTTGCGCGGTCAGGACGGGTTTATCAACGCCTGCCTGAGACGCTTTCTGCGCGAGCGGGCTGCCCTCGTGCGATTGACGGATGACGATCCAGTGGCGCGCTGGAACCATCCCCTGTGGTGGATTCAGCGCGTGCAGCGCGACTACCCTGACCAGTGGCAGTGCTTGCTGCAAGCCAACAACCATCAGGCCCCCATGACATTGCGTGTCAATCTGCTAAAGGGATCGGTGGCTGACTACCAGAAGCGGCTACATCAGGCTGGCATTGAGTCCTGCGGCAACGGCGCGCAGGGGTTGACATTGATGCAGGCCCGGCCTGTCGATCAGTTGCCCGGGTTTGCTGAAGGTGCGGTTTCGGTGCAGGATGCGGCAGCCCAGCTCGCTGCCCCCCTGCTGCTGCAAGGCAGTTCCTTGGGCCCGTCCAGTCGCATCCTGGATGCCTGCGCAGCACCAGGCGGCAAGACCGCCCATCTGCTGGAGTTGACACAGGCGCAGGTCACGGCGCTAGACATCGATCCAAAACGGTGTGAGCGCATCAGCCAGACCTTGCAGCGGCTGGGCTTGCAGGCCCGGGTGTTGGCCGCCGATGCCGCAAAACCAGCCAGCTGGTGGGACGGCCAGCTGTTTGATGCCATCTTGCTGGACGCGCCTTGCACCGCCTCGGGTATTGTGCGGCGCCATCCTGATGTCCGCTGGCTGCGGCGCGAAAGTGACATTGCCCAGTTGGCCAGAACCCAGGCGCAGTTGCTGTCAACCCTGTGGGCCTTGCTCAAGCCCGGCGGGCGCCTGCTGTACTGCACCTGTTCGGTCTTTCATGAAGAGGGCCAGATGCAGGTGCAAGCGTTTCTTGCACACAACACCCAGGCCCAGTTGCTGCCCTCCCCAGGTCATTTGGCCCCAGTTTTCTCAGATTCGCATCAACCAGTCCCGGACAATCAACTGATTGACCATGATGGCTTTTATTACGCACTGCTGGAAAAGCACGCGGGCTGAATTGCTGGCGCGCTTTCTGATTGCCTGGCTGGCGGTTTGCCTGCCCCTGTCCGCGTGGGCCCAGACAAGTGCCGCCGAAATCAGCCAGATCAAGCTTGAGCGCAGTGCCGATGGTTTGCAGTTGTCGGCCAACATCAATTTCAAGCTGTCCAATGTTGTGCAGGAAGCCCTGCAAAAAGGGGTGACCGTGGTCTTTCTGGTTGAGGCTGAAGTCAGCCGCGACCGTTGGTACTGGACCGATAAAAAGATTGTCAGTGTGGCGCGCTCAATGCGGCTGAGCTTCAACCCCATGACGCGCCGTTGGCGCCTGGCCTTGGGCGTGTCGGATGGCACCCCACCCGCTGCATCGCTCAGTTTGAACTTTGACACGCTGGAAGAAGCCCTGGCCACCGTGCAACAGGTCAGCAATTGGCGCATTGCTGAATGGCGGGAACTTGATTCACAGTCGCGCCACCAGCTTGAGCTGCGTTTTCGGCTTGATTTGGGGCAGCTGCCACGGCCCATGCAGATCGGGGTGCTGGGCCAGGCGGACTGGGCGCTATCGGCCAGCCAGACCCAAAAATTTGTGCCGGGAGAAATCCGGTGAGCACGACCGATTCCAACCCGGGACCCGCAGCCAGAGTCTGGCAGGACTCGCGGGCAGTGCGCCGCATGGTCACGGTAGGCCTGGCCCTGATGGTGCTGATAGGCCTGGCCTTGCTGTATTTGCTGACCCAGGCCACCAACAACCGAGAGATGTACGAGCAGTACTACGCCGAGCTGGTGGTCCTCAATGTGCTGGTGGCGGTGTTGCTGTTGTTAGGCATTGCCTGGATCGGCTGGCGCCTGTGGCGCCGTTTGCGTCAGGGCCGATTTGGCAGCCGCTTGCTGCTCAAGCTGGCGGCCGTTTTTGCCCTGGCCGGTTTTGCACCGGGCCTGCTGATCTATGTGGTCTCTTACCAGTTTGTTTCTCGCTCGATTGAAACCTGGTTTGATGTTCAGGTGGAAGGTGCCCTGGAGGCAGGCGTCGGGCTGGGGCGCTCCACGCTCGATACCTTATCCAGTGACCTGGCTGCCAAGACGCGGGTGGCGGCGGCACAGTTGCAGGATGCGCCCGATGTGATGGCAACACTTACGCTGGAGCGTCTGCGCGAACAGGTGGGCGGCAGCGAGCTCTTGCTCTGGGGCGCCACCGGCCAGTTGCTGGCCAGCGCCGGGCAAACCAGTTATCAGATCAACCCCGAGCGGCCCAGTGCCCAGCAATTTCGCGCAGCCCGCTCCCAGCGTCCCACCACCTGGATTGAGGGCCTGGACGATATTGGCGTAGCCACCGAGTCAAGCGCCCGCATCATGGCTTTGGTGCAAGTGCCGGGTTCTGCCATCAACATGCTGGGTGATTCACGCTTTCTGCAAGTGGTGCAGACCCTGCCGCCCAACCTGGTAGCCAATGCGAAGGCGGTCATCCAGGCCCACGGCGAATACCAGGAGCGCGCTTTGGCCCGGCAGGGCCTCAGGCGCATGTACATCGGCACCTTGACGCTAAGCCTGTTCCTGGCCGTATTTGGGGCGGTGCTGCTGGCGGTGATTCTGGGCAATCAAATTACCCGCCCCCTGCTGCTGCTGGCCGCCGGTATGCGCCAGGTGGCTGCAGGTGACCTGCGCCCCATCACGATCCAGCAGAGCAAGGATGAATTGGGCGGACTGACCCGCTCTTTTGCCGACATGACCCAGCAGCTGGCCGATGCACGGCACGAAGTGGAGCGCAGCATGCAGCAGGTGGATGCCTCGCGCAGCCACTTGCAGACCATCCTGGACAACCTCACTGCTGGGGTGATCTTGCTGGATGAGCAGGGCGTCATTCGTTCGGTCAACCCGGGCGCGACCCGGGTGCTGCGACTGCCCATCGGTGCCTTTCTTGGGCATCCTCTGCGCGAGGTTGGCGGGCTGGAAGATTTTGGCCGACAGGTGCAGGATCAATTCAATGCATTTCTGGCTGATCGTTCCGGCCATGCAGTGGACCACTGGCAGCAATCCTTTGAGCTTGGAAGCCACGGGCCCCTGGTGTCTGGGTCACCCATTTCGATGGCTTCCCGTGATGAAAAAAGTGTCATCACCCTGGTGGTGCGCGGGGCGGTCCTGCCCGGCGGCGATCACCTGCTGGTGCTTGACGATATTTCTGAAATTGTGTCGGCCCAGCGCGCCCAGGCCTGGGCTGAGGTGGCGCGCCGACTGGCCCATGAAATCAAAAACCCGCTGACGCCGATTCAGCTCTCGGCGGAGCGGATGGAAATGAAACTGTCGGATAAGCTGGCACAACCCGAGCAGTCGATCCTGACCAAGTCGGTCAAAACCATTGTGGACCAGGTGGACGCCATGAAGCGACTGGTCAACGAGTTTCGTGATTACGCCCGGCTGCCCACGGCTGAGCTCAAAGCGCTCAATCTGAATGACCTGATTACTGATGTGCTGCAACTCTATGGTCCGGACAACCGGCATGTGCCGGTGAAGACCGAGCTTGATCCTGAGTGCCCGGCCATACGTGGAGACGCTCAGCAACTCAGGCAGGTCTTGCATAACTTGCTCCAAAACGCGCAGGATGCCAGCGAAGCCATTGCCGGGGCCGTTGCACCCGGCCCCAATGTGCTGGTGCGCACCCAGTGGCTGTCCAAAAACAAGCGGGTTCGCCTGAGCGTGCTCGACAGCGGGCCGGGCTTTCCTCAAAGTATTTTGCAGCGGGCCTTTGAGCCCTATGTCACCACAAAGGCTAAGGGCACGGGCCTGGGCCTGGCGGTGGTCAAGAAAATTGCCGATGAGCACGGCGCACGCATCGAGCTGTCCAACCGGGTGGCTGACGGGCAAGTTCAGGGTGCCCAAGTATCGTTATCATTCGCTGTAGAAACGACAGGGCCAGATCAGACCTGAAGGCCCGATATCAGGGGAAAAAGCAAAACACCATGGCAAACATACTGGTAGTTGACGACGAACTGGGAATTCGCGACCTCCTCAGCGAAATTCTGAACGATGAAGGCCATACGGTTGAGGTGGCTGAGAACGCCGCTCAGGCCCGCCAGGCCATGTCAAGCGACCGCCCCGATCTGGTGTTGCTTGACATCTGGATGCCCGACACCGATGGTGTCACCTTGCTCAAGGAATGGTCGTCCTTGGGCGTGCTGAGCATGCCCGTCATCATGATGAGCGGCCACGCCACCATCGATACCGCGGTGGAGGCCACCAAAATTGGTGCCCAGGCTTTTCTGGAAAAACCGATCACGCTGCAAAAATTGCTAAAGGCGGTTGAAAACGGCTTGACCAAGCGGAGCGACCCGCGCGCTGGCGCTTCCGCCAAAGTGGGTGGCTCTGGCGCTGGCAGCTCGGATTTGGTGGTCACCGAGGTGGCCACCTTCACGCTGCAGTCCACGCAAAACTTCCTGCTCGATCAGCCCTTGCGAGAAGCGCGTGACGAATTTGAGAAGGCCTACTTTGAATACCACCTCGAGCGCGAGCGTGGCTCCATGACGCGGGTGGCAGAAAAAACCGGCCTTGAACGCACCCACCTGTACCGCAAGCTCAAGCAGCTGGGTGTTGATCTGCTCAAGGGTAAAAAATCAGGCAACGGCGCTGGTTAAGTGGCCGACCATGGCCCATAGACCGGGGTCATTGCTGATACAATCTTTCCTCTGGCCCGGTAGCTCAGTCGGTAGAGCAGAGGACTGAAAATCCTTGTGTCGG
>JAFMFB010000044.1 GCA_017856435.1 Burkholderiaceae bacterium | reverse complement strand
GCAATGTGGCCACCAGCGCCATGGTGCGCGAATGCCGCCTGGCCTATGTCACCCGAGCCGGGGTGGAAATTGGCGTGGCCTCCACCAAGGCTTTCACCACCCAGCTCGCCGGCTTGTTTCTGTTGACCCTGACCCTGGCCAAATTGCGTGGCCACCTGTTGCCTGAGCAAGAGGCGCATCATCTGAAAGCCATGCGGCATCTGCCGGTGGCGATTCAGGCAGTGCTGGCGCTTGAACCCCAGGTCATCAGCTGGGCCGAAGACTTTGCCCGCATGCAAAACGCACTGTTCCTGGGCCGCGGGCTGCACTACCCGATTGCGCTGGAGGGCGCGCTCAAGCTCAAGGAAATCAGTTACATCCATGCCGAGGCCTACCCGGCCGGTGAACTCAAGCATGGCCCACTGGCGCTGGTGACCAGCGAAATGCCGGTGGTGGCGGTGGCACCCAATGACGCGCTGTTGGAAAAACTCAAGAGCAATCTGCACGAAGTGCGAGCCCGTGGCGGCGTCCTCTATGTGCTGGCCGATGCGGACAGCCGCATCGACAGCAGCGACGGCCTGCATGTCATCCGCATGCCCGAACATTACGGCGCACTCTCGCCGCTGTTGCATGTGGTGCCCTTGCAGCTGCTGGCCTACCACACCGCCTGCGCCCGCGGCACCGATGTTGACAAGCCAAGAAACCTGGCAAAGTCGGTCACAGTGGAGTAAGGATCTACAGCACTGATGATGCCGATACAGCCTAGCGTATGCCTCTGGCGTTACTAGACGATTCCAAAGTAGTATTAATTAGTCACCTTGTTGAATCAGTTTGCTGGCCAGTTTGGCAAAAGTTTTCTGTTCGGCTGGGTTCAAGGGTGAGAGGATTTCGACTTGCAGATCTTCCACCAGCGGTTGAAGCTTCTGCAACATTCGCGTGCCCAGGGCGGTGAGCTTGAGCACCCGGGCTCGTCGGTCATGCTGGCTGATGCTGCGCTGAATCCAGCCCTTTTGCAACAAGCGGTCAACCACACCACCGATAGTGGCACGATCAAACGCAATGAGTTCGGCAATGGTGGCCTGGTCGGCGCCGGGATGGGTGGCAATGGCGTCCAGGGCGGCAAACTGGACCGAGGTCAGGTCCAGCCCCGCGGCCTGGGTGCGCTGGGAAAAGATCTGGTTTGAGCGCTGCTGCAACCTGCGGATCAGGTGCCCGGGCATCTGTGAAACATCCATGCGTCATCTCCTTTGTTGGGGTGATTTTGCCTCAGGTTAGACAAATTTGTAAGTATGCTTACAAATTGCTTGACAAGAATTGATAAGTATAGATATTATTTGACCTTGATCTAACCTATGTAGAAAATTCGGAGAATTTATGCAGTACCACCTGAACGCCTTTCGAGCCGGCGATCCTCGCGTGCTTCCGGCAGATCCCGTGCGTGCGGCAGCCAATGCCAAGCCCCTGCCCGACAAAGTGGATGTATTGATTGTGGGCTGCGGTCCGGCAGGGCTGACTCTGGCGGCCCAACTCTCTGCCTTTCCCGACATCAACACCCGGATTGTGGAAGCCAAACCCGGCCCGATCGAAAAAGGTCAGGCCGACGGCTTGAACGTGCGCTCCATGGAGATGTTCACGGCCTTTGGCTTTGCCGACAAGGTCAAACAGGAAACTTACTGGGTGAATGAAACCACGTTCTGGACGCCGGACCCCGCCAATCCGGCAAACATCCGTCGCGTCGGCAGGGTGCAGGATGTGGCCGACGACCAGTCTGAAATGCCGCACACCCTGATGAACCAGGCGCGGGTTCACGAACTCTATCTCGAGCACATGCTCAACTCGCCCTCTCGCCTGCAGCCGGATTACAGCCTGGCGGTCAAGGACGTGCAAATTGATACCAGCTCCGACGATCACCCGGTGACGGTCACGCTGGAGCGCACCGATGAGGCGCGTCTTGGGGAGCAGGTCACTGTAAGGGCCAACTATGTGGTGGGTTGTGATGGCGCGCGCAGCCAGGTGCGTACTGCCATTGGGGGGGAGTTGATAGGCGATGCCGCCCACCAGGCCTGGGGCGTGATGGACATTCTGGCCAACACTGATTTTCCTGATATCCGGATGAAATGCCTGATTCAATCCAAGTCGGAAGGCAATGTGCTGGTCTTGCCGCGGGAGGGGGGCTATTTGTTCAGGCTGTACGTGGAACTGGACAAGCTCAACCCAAACGAACGGGTCGCCAGTAAAAATCTGACCGCCGAACACATCATCGCTGCCGCCAACCGCATCTTCAATCCTTTCACCCTGGATGTGAAGGAAGTGGTCTGGTGGTCGGTCTATGAAATTGGCCACCGCCTCACCAACCGGTTTGATGATGTGCCTGCCGATCAAATTTCCGAACGAACTCCCCGCGTGTTTACTGCCGGCGATGCCTGCCACACCCATAGCCCCAAGGCGGGGCAGGGCATGAATGTGTCCATGGGGGACACCTTCAATCTGGGCTGGAAACTGGCGCAAGTACTCAGGGGCCGTTCCCAGCCCAGTTTGCTGCACACCTATTCGGCTGAGCGCTGGCTGGCGGCCAAGATGTTGATCGATACCGACCACAACTGGGCCCGCGTCATGAGCGCTCCACCCGGCCAGTCAGAGTTGGATGGCTCGGACATGCCGCGCTTTCAGAAGCAGTTCATTGAAAATCTGGTATTTACCGGTGGGCTGAGCGTCTGTTACCAGCCCTCGGTCATTTCTGGTCAGGTCCAGCATCAACATCTGGCCAAGGGACTGGTCCAAGGCGAGCGTTTTCATTCAGCTCCGGTAATTCGTCTGGCAGATGCCAAGCCTATGCAACTCAATGAGGTGATTGAAGCTGATGGACGTTGGCGTGTCTTTGCATTTGCCGATGAAAACGATCAGGGCCAGGCCGGTGGTGCCATTCATCAGCTCTGCGAGTTTTTGGCTAAAAGCCCGAACTCACCAGTGCTCAGGTATACCCGATCTGACGAAGATATGGACGCGATGATCGATGTGCGCGCTGTGTTCCAGCAGGGTTTCAGGGACATCGAGCACAGCCAAATGCCTGATTTTTTGCGACCCTACAAGGGGACGTACAAGCTGATGGACTACGAAAAAGTGTTTTGCGCCGATCTGAAGCGCGGCGCCGACATTTTTGCCATGCGTGGCATCGACCGGCGCGAAGGTTGCTTGGTGGTGGTGAGGCCGGATCAGTACATCGCTCATATCCTGCCCTTGTCGGCTCACACCGAGTTGGCAAACTTCTTCGCCGGTTTCTTACTGGACGCTACTTGACCTGAAAGGTCTTGATGAAGTCGGTCAGGGCAGTGATTCGGTTCTTGACGAACTGTTCAGTGTCTTTGTAAGGTACGTCGCCGTAGTACTCAGCAGCTCGAACCTTGTCTGCGCTGTAACGCGCACCCCAAGCCGGCATGTCCCGGTCTCCGTGCGCCTTGATCGCCTGGCGCCCATCAATGACGGCGGCAATTCGATCTGCCGGAAACTTGCCGCCATTGTTTTTTGACAGCATCGTCAGATCAGGCGGGGTCTTTTTCAGAAAGTCATTGACCCCAGTGCCGCTTTTGCCGTCAGACCCATGGCACAGTGCGCAACTGTTGCGAAACTCGGCGCGTCCAATCGCAACGCTGGTTTGGGCCTGGGCGCCGCTGGCCAAGGTCAGGTAGCCAAACAACACAGATATTGAACCAAGAATTAGCTTTTGAATTTTCATGGTGATCACCCCTTCTAAGAGTTTGTCCAAGTAGTTCGTCCAAGTCGGACCGATTCATCCTGCTACGGGTTTACCCTTAAATCAATCTTCCGCCACCACAACTTGATCCATGTCATGGGGTTATTTAAGTGGCTGGCCAAGCGGCGCTTGACCAAGGGTGAGTGACCGGTCCTTAAAAGGCAGACCTCGCAGCAGGCGGTGTAAGACAATCTGTCCTCAGGACGACCAGTTAATTTAATTGGTTGCCAGTCTTAATCAGGTGTTTTATGAAATTTGCGGTGATGGGGGCAGGTGCAGTGGGTTGTTACTACGGCGGCATGTTGGCGCGAGCCGGGCACGAGGTGGTGCTGATCGCCAGGCCAAAACATGTTCAAGCCATCACGGAGCATGGGTTGCTGATGGACACCCAAACCTTCAGCGAATATGTGCGATTGCAGGCCACCAGTGATGTGGCGTCAGTTCGTACAGCCCAGTGCGTTTTGTTGTGCGTCAAGTCCACCGATACCGCGCAAGCGGCAAGCGCGATGGCACCCTTTTTGGCACCCGATGCCGTGGTGCTCAGTCTGCAAAACGGGGTGGATAACGCTGAGCGTGCGGGTGAATTGCTGAAGCAACCTGTCTTTGCCACTGTGGTGTATGTGGCCGCCGAGATGCTGGGGCCAGGCCACCTGAAACACCATGGCCGTGGTGAACTGGTGATTGGGCCTTCAGCCCAGAGCGCTGCCCTGGTCCCTGTCTTTGAAGCGGCCGGAGTGACCATGCAGATTTCGGACAATGTGGCCGGCGCTTTGTGGAACAAGCTGATCATCAACTGCGCATACAACGCAATGTCAGCCATCACCCAATTGCCTTATGGCAGGTTGGTCAACGGGCCCGGCATTGAAAATGTTATGCGCGATGCTGTCAACGAAACCATGGGGGTGGCCCAGGCGGCAGGCGTGGTGCTTCCTGGCGATGTTTGGGTCACGGTCCAAGGCATTGCCCGTTCGATGGCCAATCAGAACTCGTCAACAGCGCAGGATCTGGCCTCTGGGCGACCCAGTGAAATTGATTACCTTAACGGCCATGTGGTGCGCCTGGGTGAGCGACATGGGCTGGCAACACCCGTCAACCGAGCACTGCAGGTGCTGGTGAAAACCCTGGAAGCCAAACGCGATCAGGTCATTTGAGAAAAACGCATGAAGCATTCAATTGCATCCCTACGGGCGCGCCAGATCCTCGATTCAAGAGGGCGTCCCACCGTCGAGGTCGATGTGCGCTTGGCTAACGGAACGCTTGGGCGCGCATCCGTCCCGTCGGGCGCCTCCACGGGAACAGCCGAGGCCCATGAGTTGAGGGACGCAGACCCCCTCCATTACTTTGGCTTGGGGGTTCGGCAGGCGGTGAGTCATGTCAATCAGGAGATTGCTCGGGCAGTGCAAGGCTTTGATGCCAGTGATCAGCGCGGTCTGGACACCCTGCTACGCGCGCTGGATGACAGCGAACAACTCAGTCGCCTGGGTGCCAACGCCGTGCTGGGCGTCTCATTGGCGGCCTGTCGCGCTGCTGCAGCAGCAAATGGTCAGGCGCTCTACCAGCGAATTGCCGAACTCAGTCAAACGCAGTCGCTTGTGATGCCGATGCCGATGGTCAATATTCTCAGCGGCGGTTTGCACGCAGGGCGGGGCATGGACGTGCAGGATTTTCTGGCCATCCCAGCCAGTGCGCACACCACGGAAGAAGCCTTGCATCTGATCGCCCGGGTGCGACAGGCGGCGGCCGAGGAGATGTCACAACGGGGGCTGCCCACGCTGCTGGCAGATGAAGGCGGCCTGAGTCCAGCTTGCGCCACTTCGCGTGAAGCCCTGCAATTGATGATGGCATCGATCGAGCGGGCAGGGCTCAAGCCGGGCGAGGACATTGTGATCGCCATTGATGTGGCTGCCAGCTCGCTCAAAGGCAGGGGTGGGCACTACCACTTGGCCCGTGAGGGACGGATGGCCACAGCGGCAGACATGATCGATATGGTGAAAGCCTGGGTTGCTGAATTTCCTGTGGTGTCGGTGGAAGATGCACTCGATGAAAATGCCTGGGCAGACTGGGCGGCGCTGACCGCCGGGCTCGGTCAAAGGGTCCAGCTGGTCGGCGATGATTTTTTTACGACCAATCCAGCGCGTTTGCAGCGAGGCATTGATGAACAGGCTGCCAACAGTGTGCTGATCAAGCTCAATCAGAATGGCACACTGAGCGGCACGCTTGATGTGCTGGCGCTGGCGCGCCAAGCCGGTTACGCACCAGTTGTTTCTGCGCGGTCGGGTGAGACCGAGGACGATTTTCTGGCGGACCTGGCGGTGGGCACAGCTGCCGGACAGATCAAGATTGGCTCATTGCGCTGCTCTGATCGCCTCTCAAAATACAACCAGCTGCTTCGTATTGAGGAAATCAGCGCTGCCCCCTTTGCCGGCATGTCTGCCTTCGCTGCCTGGCATGGGTCATGAAGCCGGCACTTGAACTGCAGGATTTTTTGCTGGCGCAAGGCTTGGCCCAAAACGACGATGCCGTGGTATGGACGCCCCTGGCCGGGGGTGTGTCCTCAGATATCTGGCGGGTGGATTTACCGGGACGAACCTTATGTCTCAAGCGGGCGCTTCCCAAACTAAAGGTGGCAGCCGATTGGTACGCGCCGATCGAGCGCAATGGGGATGAGTGGAAATGGCTGCAGTTTGCCCAACGCCATGTGCCGCAGGCCGTTCCCCGTCCGCTGGCCCATGACCCAAAGGCAGGCCTTTTTGCCATGGAGTTTCTGGATCCGGCGCAGCATCCGGTGTGGAAAGCGCAACTGATGGCAGCTCAGGTCGATGTGTCAGTGGCCAGGGAGGTGGCAAATATCATTGCAACCGTCCATCAGGCAAGTGCCGGAGATCCCGAGGTGGCGCGCAACTTTGCTACCAGAGACAATTTTTATGCCCTCAGGCTGGAGCCCTATCTGGTCGCCACTGGCCGCGCCCATCCGGATCTGGCGAGTTCCCTACAGGCCTTGACTGAGAGCACCGGGGCCGCACAAATTGCCCTGGTCCATGGTGACTTGAGCCCAAAAAATATTCTGGTCGGTCCAACCTCACCCATTCTTCTTGACGCCGAATGCGCCTGGTACGGTGACCCGGCCTTTGACCTGGCTTTCTGCCTCAACCACCTTTTGCTCAAGTGTCTGGTCAACCCCCTCAGGCATGCCCTCTACCTAGAAGCCTTTGACGCCATGGCCAGTACCTATTTGCATTCAGTGGACTGGGAGTCGCGCGAGTCACTTGAGAGACGCGCTGCCGCTTTGCTGCCAGCTTTGCTGCTAGCCCGGGTCGATGGAAAGTCGCCGGTGGAATACCTGAGCGAAGAACGCACCCGGGACCTTGTTCGTCGCTATGCCCGGCCTCTGATCCTTAACCCCCTCACCCAACTTAACCCGATTGCTTCTCACTGGGCGCAAATGCTGAGCCGAGAATTTGCCGCTCAAGCCTGAGCCTGGCTGCGAGACCGTGCAAGGCGCTGCTTCAATCACCTTAACGTCTTGGTATCTGACAGGCTGTAGCAACAGACCGAAACAACAGGCCGTAACATTACGGCATGCATAAAACCGCTCTTGTTTTATTTTCTGGGGGGCAAGACTCCACCACCTGTCTGGCCCATGCGCTCAACGCCTACGAACGGGTGGAGACCGTTGCATTTGACTATCGTCAACGCCACAGCGTTGAACTGCAGGCCAGGTTGCAAGTCTTGCAGGCCCTGCGACAGCAGTTCCCCAAATGGTCGTCTCGTCTGGGACAAGATCATTGCCTTGACCTGGCCGTGCTGGGTGAGGTGAGCGAGACCTCGCTGACCCGGGAGATGGCCTTTCAGATGCAGACCGATGGCCTGCCCAATACATTCGTGCCAGGTCGAAACCTCCTGTTCCTGACCCTGGCGGCTGCCTTGGCCTATCGCCGTGGGCTCGAAGTTATTGTCACCGGCGTATGCGAAACAGATTTTTCTGGCTACCCGGATTGCCGGGATGACACCATGAAGGCCATGCAACTGGCCTTGTCGCTGGGCATGGACAAACGGTTTTTGATCGAGACCCCGCTGATGTGGATTGACAAGGCAGCCACCTGGCGGCTAGCCGACACCCTGGGGGGACAGGCCCTGGTGGACTTGATTGTCGAGCATACCCACACCTGTTATCTGGGCGACCGGGAGCACCGCCATGCATGGGGCTATGGCTGTGGTGAATGCCCGGCCTGTGAACTGCGCCTGCGCGGCTGGCAGCAGTACCGCTCAGGTCAAGCGTCTTAAGACTGTTTGAGCTGAAACATGGCCACCGATTCGTCGCTGCGCCGCTCCAGCGTCCAGCTTTGGCTATGGAAAGTGGCAACGCTCTCACGGTGGGCAATCGAAACCAGGGCACCTTGACCGGCACGCACCAGTTCCAGCAACTTGGCGTAAAGCGTCTTTTCTGCATCGGCATCCAGGGCGCTGGTGGCCTCGTCGGCAAAGACCCAGGACGGTTTTTTCAGGAATACCCGTGCCAGCGCAAGTCGTTGCTGCTCGCCGCCAGAGAGCTTTTGACCCCAGGCATCGACCTGATCCAGCTGATCCACCAGTTCTGGCAAGAGCGCATCGCGCAAGGCCTGCTTCAGGGTGTCATCGTCGTAGCGTTCAGCTGGCTCTGGGTAGGCCAGCGCATCGCGCAGGCGGGCATTGGGGAAGTAAGGGCGTTGTGGGATGAACATGCTTGACTCGGGCAGCTGCACGCGACCGGTGGCCAGTGGCCAGATCCCGGCCAGCGCCCGAAACAGGGTGGACTTGCCGCTACCGGAGGGGCCACTGAGCAGCACGCTGTTGCCTGGCGATGCATTCAGCGCTGTGTGGGCCAGCAAATGACTACCAGTGGGAAGATCCAGCGTGAGGTCGCTGGCCATCACCCCGGAGCTTTGGTCATGATTGCGCTCATGCGAAAGATGAGACTTGCGACGGGCCTCCTGCATGGCGGTCTCGAAGTTTGACAGGCGGTCGGTGGTCGCACGCCAGGCTGCCAGACCATCGTAGTTGTCGATAAACCATGACAGAGAATCCTGCACCCGGCTGAAGGCCGATGCGATCTGCATGACGATGCCCAGCTGGATCGCGCCGCTGAAAAAGCGCGGTGCCGCCACGATGAAGGGGAACACGGTGGAGGCCTGGTTGAAGGTGGCAGTGAACATCGTCAGGCGCTTCTGGGCATTGATCAGCTGGAAGTAGTTGGCCAGGACATGATCAAAGCGCAGATTGAGCTGACGGTTTTCTACTTGCTCGCCACGGTCCAGTGCAATCGCTTCACTGTATTCACGGACCCGCACCAGGTTATGTCGAAAATCAGCCTCGCGTCGCTGCTGCTCGTAGTTCAGCTTCATCAGCGGACGCCCCACATAATGGGTCAGCACACTGCCGACGGCGCAATACAGGATAGCGACCCACAACATAAAGCCTGGAATTTCAAACTCGGTCCCGTTCCAGTTGAAACTGAAGGCGCCGCTCAGAGACCACAAGATGCCGACAAAGCTCACAAAGGTCACCAGGGCATTGAGCAGACCCATGCTCAGACCAATGGTCGCCGTGGTGAACAATTTGACGTCTTCCTGCATGCGCTGGTCCGGGTTGTCGGGTGACTGCTCAGGCGTCAGGCCGGCGTATCGATTGAGTTCCAGGTGGTAATAGACCTGATGATCCAGCCAGCGTTGCATGTAGGTGCGGGTCATCCAGCTGCGCCAGCGCATTTCCAGGTACTGGGTCAGATAGAACTTGTAGACCGCTATGACAATGTAGATCAGTGCCAGGATGGTGTAGCGCAACAACTGCTCAAGAAAGACCGGATAGTTCTTTTCCTGCAATGCGTCATAGAAAAAACGGTTCCACTCATTGAACAGTACCAATGTGTAGACAAAGCCCAGATTGAGGGCAATGATGGCTGCCAGCAAGGTGCGCGCCTTCCATTTTTCCTCTGATTTGAAGTAGGGCACGGACAGCGCCCAGGTTCGACTGATGAAGGCCTGAAAGTCCTTCAGTTTTTGCATCCACGGCATGAAAAGCTCCCGTCAGGAGTTGGTGATGCCACTGTCCACATGGCCGGAGGGCACATGACGGGCAGCAGATTCGATATGTCCGGTCTGATCATCAAAGAAAAAGTCGGGTTCAAATTCGCGCAGGAAATCGCCTTTGGCCAGCCCACCCAGGAACATGGCCTCATCGACCTCAATGTTCCAGTCCATCAAAGTGCGAATGGCCCGCTCGTGCGCCGGCGCACTGCGCGCTGTCACCAGCGCCGTGCGGATGTGCATGCTGGGCGTGCCCTCCTGCTGTAGCCGGTGCAGGGCCGCCAGCAAGGGCTTGAAGGGGCCAGCGCTCAGGGGCAGGTGGGCCTTGTCACGCTCGTGTTGTTGAAAGGCGTTCAGTCCCTGGGCCTGGTAAACCCGCTCGGCCTCATCGGAAAACAGCACGGCGTCGCCGTCAAACGCTATCCGAACCTCGTTGGGATGGTTGTCTTGTGCCCGTGCGGCATGGGTGACCACGGTGGCCGCCGGAAAGCCAATCTCCAGCGCAGCGCGCACATCCTCCGGGTTGGCTGATAGAAACAGGTTGGCGTGCAGGGGTTTGAGATAGCGCCAGGGTGACTGGCCTCGGGTAAAGCTGCCGCGTTCAATGGGTAAGCCGTAGTGCTGTGCAGAGCGAAATACCCGCATGCCAGAAACCGGGTCATTGCGGGAGAGAATCACCACCTCGACCCGCTGGGTCTTCTCATCATTGAATGCCAACAGTTTCTTGACCATGGAGAACGCGACTCCGGGTTTGGCGGGCTCCTCCAGCTTGTCCAACTGAAGCTGCATGTAGTCGCGATCCTTGCGCGGCCCCTGGCCACGCTCGAAGACCTTGTTCTCTTCCTCGAAGTCAAACAAGGCGCGCGAGGATATGGCAACAACCAGCTTGCCGTCCAGTGTTGCGCTCATGGGAAATTTTTTAAGCCTGCCTTAGAGCCAGCGGTTCAATTGTTCTACATCCTCGGGAAAGAGCTGGCCTTTTTCGGCTTGTAGAACGCGGCCATCCCGGCCCAGCACCAGCGTGATCGGCAAGCCTTTGGGCTTGGGCAGAGCGCGCTGAATCTCAGGCGTTACGAAGCCAGCGGGAAAGGTGTAGCCTTTTTTCTTCATGTAACTCAGTGCATCGTCAGGCTTACGGTCAACCGAGAGGGTCAACATCAGCAGCCCCTGGGGTCCTTTGGCAAGCTCGGCCTGCCATAGTTTCTGCATTTCCGGACTCTGCTGGGCACAGAAGGGGCAAGTGCTGGCCCACCAATAAAGCACCAAGACCCTGCCCTTGGCCTGAGCCGGCTGAAACTGCTTGCCATCAAGCAGCTTGACTTCGGGCAGCGTCAGTGTGCTGCCCACTGCCGGTAAAGGTGGGGCCTTGGCCTCCGCAGCGGCCACCGATGGTGCCACCGGCACACCGTTGACAGCCTGCGAAAACGCTGAGCCGCTCCAAAGTCCCGATCCGGCCAGAAGAGAAGAGTGACCCAGGAATTGTCTGCGTGTCTGTTTCATGGACGAATCTTAGCGTTTCCTGGTGATGTTGGATATTCTCGGAATATGTGTAATCTAAATGACTAGAACATGAATAAATCAGACTCCAAGGACTTGTACCGCCACTTTGACATCACCGCCGAGGCAGTGGTGCAGGCTGTGCAAGAAGTGCTCACCGCGCACCCGGTGGCCGCATGACATCGCGCCGCTTTGACCTGGTCATGTTCGACCTGGACGGCACCCTGATCGAGACGGCGCCCGAGATCTGTGATGCGGTCAACGACACCCTGAAACTACATGAGTTGCAAGGGGTTACCCAGCAGCAGGTTGATCGCTGGATCGGACACGGGACGCGCACCCTGCTGATTCAGGCCATCGGTTTTGCCCGGGACCAGACCTTCGAGCAAGTGCAGTGCAGCGCCGACCTGCCGCAGATTGCAGCGGTCTTTGATCGGCATTACCAGCAGCGCTGTGGCACCCGCAGCCACCTCTACCCTCATGTGCGTGAGGTGCTGCAGGCCTTGCGCGAGCAGGGCATCCGCCTGGCAGTGGTCACCAACAAGGAGGGCCGCTACACCCAGGCCGTGCTGGATGCGCACGCCCTGGCGCCGCTGTTTGATCGCGTTGTCAGCGGTGACACTCTGCCGACCAAAAAGCCCGACCCGGCGGGTATCCAGAGTTGCCTGACGCAGTTTGATGTTGGAGCCGAACGCGCACTGTTTGTGGGTGACTCATCGATTGATGTGACCACCGCTCGCAATGCTGGTGTGCCGGTATGGGTCTTGCCCTACGGCTACAACATGGGGCAGCCGATCGCAGCCTGCCAGCCTGATCGGGTGATCCCGGATTTTTCAGCCTTATTAGTTTGATCGGACGATAGCGGCGCAGCCTGGCCCGTTATTGCTTCTGCCAAATCGATTAATGGTTTGGCAGAAGCAGAAGAAAATTAGCCAAACTTCTCCAGCAGGCGCGCCGCGTGTTCGACTTCGGTGACCATTTTGGCTTCGGTGTCGGCATCATAGACCGCCTCCATCACCGAGCAGGCCATCATGCGGTAGAAGGCTTTGTCCATGGCCTTGCGGGTGGCGGACATCTGCAGGGCAATGTCTTCACAGGGTCGGCCACTGTTGATCATGTCCACCAGGCCGCGCACCTGCCCCTCGATGCGTCGCAGACGGTTGACCACGTCTTTCTGATGGTCTGCGCGAAAGTTGGCGACAGGCTTGCTTGTGCTGGTACCGCTTTTCTGAACGGCTGAACTCATGGTGTTGACTCTCCAGTAAATTTTCTTAGGGCTTATCGATTTTGATTATGACCGCATCAGCAATCTTTTGCCTAATTTCTTGCCCAATCGCCTACCAAATCTCTTGACGACTGTGGTTTAGGCGAACCCTACCTGATACCTTACCCTCATGGGTATAGGGTTACCCCCTATGGTTTAAGTCATTTGCTTAGGACACGATCGTTGGGCAAACCATTCTTTTTGGCTGTCATCAGCGTGTTGGTGTGGTTTGCAAGTTTCCAGTCGCGGCAATCGGCCGTTTTTTTTGAAGGGCGTCGGGTGAATTTCAAGCGAGTATTTTTAAGTCTGACGCTTCTGTCAGCTGTATTTCTGACGGGCTGCGGCACCATCAGCACCATTGGCAAACTCGAGGACGGCGCAGCCGCCGAGGCCGGCAAGATGTGGGACCGCTGGATTGAAGGCAATGGCGATATTGCCGTGGCCACCACCTGGGAGCGCAAGGTCAAAGAGGGCGTCACAGTCAATGACATTGAGCAGGTCCTGACGCAGATTGCAGCCGAGCGCAACATGAAAGGCGTGGGCGAGTTGCCACTGTCCAAGGAACTGGAGGCCCGCACTGGCAAGCCGCAGAAGTTTCTCAAGGTGTATTCTTTCTGCACGCCCACCACGGCCCGCACTATGGTGGATTTCAGCCCGCACATGGCCGCCTACTTGCCCTGCCGTATCACCTTGGTTGAAAAGGACGACGGCTTGTGGATGTACACCCTCAACATGGATATGATGGTCAAAATGGGACGAAAGCTGCCGTCTCCTTTGAAGGAAGAAGCCTGGAAAGTGCGCCAAACCATCTGGGACATGATGGAACGCGGCTCCAAGGGCGAGTTTTAATTTGCAGCAATCGGTGAAACCCAATCATTAACTTCTCATCAACCCTCAATCACTAAAAGGAAACAACAATGAGCAAATCAAAATTTTTCCGCAAAGCCGCCCTGGCTGCCGTCATCGCCGGCCCGCTGACTGCGGCCATGGCCACCAACGGCTACTTCTCGCACGGCCTGGGCATCACAGCCAAGAGCATGGGTGGTGCCGGTATTGCGCTGTCGCAAGACGCCATGGCCATTGCCACCAATCCTGCTGCCGCGGTCAATGTGGGGGATCGGGTTACTTTTGGGGTTGATCTTTTTATGCCAGACAGGACAACTTCAGTGCAGTCGTATGGGGTGAATTACGGCCAAACACCTGGAGATTATCAAAGTGGTCAGCGCCAGTTTTATGTGCCAGAGGTAGCCTATACCAAAATGCTAAGCAAAGACACGTCCTTTGGACTGGCCGTCTATGGCAACGGTGGAATGAATACCAACTATGATGCAAAAGTAATCGGGGGAGGTACTACCAACACCTACAGCAATATCGAGCAACTCTTTATTGCGCCTTCCTACGCCATGAAAGTGGGAACCCATTCTTTTGGTGCGTCATTGAACCTTATTTACCAGACCTTCGAAGTTCGTGGAATGCAGGGATTTGATACGACTAACTATACCAGTGATGTTGGATTCGTCACCGATAAAGGTGTCGATACCTCAACTGGTTACGGCGTCAAGCTTGGTTGGACCAATGAGGTCTCTCCCACGGTGACGGTAGGCGCCACGTACCAAAGCCGCTCCAAGATGTCCAAGTTTGACAAGTACAAGGGACTGTTCGCCGAGCAGGGGGCGTTTGATATTCCTGAGAGTTACGGCGTTGGTATGGCGATCAAGGCAAGTCCCAAGACGATGCTTGCAATTGACTTGACTCAAATTAACTACTCCGCAGTCAAATCTATTGCTAATTCTGGTTCTGCTTTTCCGAGCGGATCCTCCAAGATGGGGCTTGATGGAGGCGCGGGCTTTGGTTGGTCGGATATGACGGTTTTTAAACTTGGGATGGCCTACGATTACAGGCCTGACCTGACGCTACGCGCCGGTTACAACTATGGCAAGATGCCCCTGAAAAGTGATCAAACGTACTTCAATATCATTGCCCCCGCGACTTCCGAGCAGCATTTGACCTTGGGAGCCACCTGGACGCTCTCCAACAAATCTCAGCTGACTGTGATGTATATGTATTCGCCAAAAGCTAGTATCGATGGCGTAAATGGTGCTACTCCAGGCTACCCTGAAAACCTCAGCATGAGCCAGCAGTCGCTGGGCATTGGTTACAGCTGGAAATACTGATCCAGTCTTTTAACTTCAACAAACCGGGCCTTGCGCCCGGTTTTTTCTTGGCTACACTGATCCAATGAAATCATCTTTTCTTTTATTGGTAACCACGCTACTTTGGATAGGGCAAACCTCGGCCCAGACAGCGGTCATGTTTCCTGAGGCCGATCTGGCGTTGGGGCAAAAGCTGATGACCGAGCACAAATGCGCCGCCTGTCATCAGCAGAAAGTGGGCGGGGACGGCAGCGCCATCTACAAGCCGGCTGGCCGAATCAACACCCCTGGTTTTTTGCGAGGCATGGTGGAGCAGTGCAACACCTCGCTTAACCTGGGTCTGTTCCCGGAAGAGGTCAACTCGATCGCTGCAGTGCTCAACCGCGATCACTACAAATTTCGTTGATTTTTTTGGGCTACAATATACCCTGGGGGGCATCTAAGTTGGTGTTCTTGAACAGGCGCTGACGCCTTGCTCCCTAGTGCTGATTAGTGCTGATTGACAACCCTTTTTCTTGCCCGCTGAAAGCTCTCCAAGCGAGTGAAAAGATGATGGAAAATCAGCGCAGACATTGAAAGTCTGGCAACGTTCGAGCAAGCATATTGCGTGAGTTCAAGCAAGGGTTTACGAACGATTGATGGGCGATTCAGTGAAGGTGCAATTCAGGTTCGCGCAAAGTAATGAGGAGTGTTTCATGCAAGATCAGTCCGTCTCGGGTCGCGTCATCAAGGCGCCTGAGAATTTTCTGGACAAGGGCGGCATTCAGACCGTTCTGAGCGAGGCCAAACAAGGGCGGCGCAGTTTTATTCGCAACGCGTTTGCTGCCGCCGCAGCCGGGGCTGGCAGTGCCATGGCTTTGGCCCAGGGCAATCCGATTCCGACCGAGGGTGGCGACCCCAACATCATCAATCTGCCTGCGCACAGCACTGGGCTTGGCCAAGGTGTAGCCACCGAAGGCTATGGCATGCCCTCAAAATTTGAATCCAATGTGCAGCGCCGGCCCAGCCCAGGGCTGACCCAGACCACGCAGGCCTCGGTCTCGTTTGCGCCGCTGCAATCCTTGTTTGGCATGGTCACCCCCAGTGGCCTGCACTTTGAGCGCCATCACCAGGGCTGGTGGGATATTGATCCTTCCAAGCATCGTCTGATGATCAACGGGCTGGTCAAGTCGGCCAAGGTGTTCACCATGGACGAGATCATGCGCCTGCCTGCGGTTTCACGCTTTCACTTCATCGAGTGCGGCGCCAATACCGGCATGGAGTGGGGCAATGTCGCTGTGCCGACCGTGCAATACACCCATGGCATGATTTCTTGCAGCGAGTTCACCGGGGTGCCGCTGATCACCCTGTTGGAGCTGGCCGGCGCTGACCTGAAGAAGGGTAAGTTTGTGTTGGCTGAAGGTGCGGACGGCTCGTCCATGACCCGCACCATCCCGATGGACCTGATCAAGTCGGGCGAAGTTTTTATTGCCTACGGGCAGAACGGTGAAATGCTGCGGCCAGAGCAGGGCTACCCGCTGCGCCTGGTGGTGCCGGGCGTGCAGGGCGTGAGCTGGGTCAAGTACCTGCGTCGGATTGAAGTGGGTGACATGCCTTACGCCGCCAAGGACGAGGCGGTGCACTATATCGACTTGATGCCCGGCGGACTGCATCGCCAATACACCAGCATCCAGGAATGCAAGAGTGTGGTGACCACGCCTTCCGGCGGCCAGGTCTTGCTGGACAAGGGCTTCTACCAGATCACCGGGCTGGCCTGGTCGGGTCGCGGCAAGATCAAGCATGTGGACGTCTCGGTCGATGGCGGTCGCAACTGGCGCCGCGCCCGGCTAGCCCATGAAGCCATGAGCAAGGCGCTGACACGTTTCAACATGGAATGGATCTGGGACGGCAAGCCCGCCATCATCCAGAGCCGTGCCACCGACGACACCGGCTATGTACAGCCCAACTACACACAGTTGCGAGCCCAGCGCGGCACACGATCGATCTATCACAACAACGCCATTCAGTCATGGCTGGTGCAAGAAAACGGTGAGGTGAAAAATGTCCAGGTTTCTTAATCTAGCCCTGGCCGCGGCACTACTGAGCGCTACCGCAGGCGCACTGGCCCAGCCCAACAAGTATGCGGGTATCGGCCGTGATGCCACCCCCAAGGAGGTGGCGGCCTGGGATATCGATGTGCGCCCCGACTTCAAGGGCTTGCCCAAGGGTTCTGGCAGCGTGGCCAAGGGTCAGGATGTCTGGGAAGGCAAGTGCGCCCACTGCCACGGCATCTTTGGCGAATCGGGTGAAGTGTTCAGCCCGCTGGTCGGGGGCACCACCGCCGAGGACATCAAGACCGGCCGCGTCGCCCGCCTCAATGATCCGTCCTTTCCCGGTCGTACCACCCTGATGAAGGTGCCTACCCTTTCGACCCTTTGGGACTACATCAACCGCGCCATGCCCTGGAATGCGCCTAAATCACTGAGCACCGAAGAGGTATATGCGGTGACTGCCTTCCTGCTTAATCTGGGCGGCATCCTGCCCGACGACTTTGTGTTGTCCGACAAGAACATCAAGGATGTGCAGAACCGCATGCCCAACCGCAACGGCATGACGCAGGACCACGCCCTTTGGCCGGGCAAGGAGTTGGGAAACGCCAAGGCCAAGCCGGATGCGAAAAATGTGGCCTGCATGAAGGACTGTGTGGCTGAGCCCAAGGTGGCGTCGATGCTGCCAGCCTATGCCCGTGATGCCCACGGCAACCTGGCCCAGCAAAACCGACTGGTAGGACCGCAGCGTGGTGCCGATACCAGCAAGCCTGAAGCCAAGGATGGAGAAGCTGCCAAGGTGGCCCAGGCAGCTGCGGCTCCCCAGGCAGCAGCCAAGCCAGAAGCCAAGCCAACAGCCAAGGCCGAGGCTGGTGCTGCAGCAGACGGCAAAGCGGTCATGGCCTTGCTGCAGAAAAATACCTGTACCGCCTGCCATGCCGTGGATAAAAAGCTGGTGGGACCAAGCTTTGTTGAAATCGCCAAAAAACATGCTGGCAAGGCAGACTACCTGGCGGGCAAGATCAAGGCCGGTGGCGCCGGTGTCTGGGGCCCGATCCCCATGCCAGCCCAGTCGCTCAGCGATGCAGACGCCAAAACGATTGCCAATTGGTTGGCAGCAGGCGCTGGAAAGTAAACCCCTAGCGGTATTTTGTTCAAACGGGTATAGTTACCGCTTCATTTATTACTACGCATGGACTTAAACAAGGAGCAACTCATGCAAACACGTCGCGAGACACTCAAGCAAAGCGCTGTTGTGGCTGGCCTG
>JAFMFB010000086.1 GCA_017856435.1 Burkholderiaceae bacterium | reverse complement strand
CAGTTGATTCATTCTTTTTTGGAGTCAGTTGATGACAGCATCTCAAGGCAAGCCCCAGGCCAGAGGCCTGCGTAAGGGCCTGACCCAGTACGGTGACACCGATTTTTCGCTTTTCCTTCGCAAGGCATTTATCAAAGGAGCCGGCTTCACCGATGAGGCCCTGGACCGCCCGATCATTGGCATTGCCAGTACCGGCAGCGGCTACAACCCCTGTCACGGCAATGCGAAGGAGTTGATCGAAGCGGTCAAGCGCGGCGTCATGCTCGCGGGCGGACTTCCGGTGGAGTTCCCCACCATCTCGCTGCACGAAAGCTTTG
This sequence comes from Burkholderiaceae bacterium, assembly GCA_017856435.1. Lineage (GTDB taxonomy): Bacteria > Pseudomonadota > Gammaproteobacteria > Burkholderiales > Burkholderiaceae_C > Hylemonella. The sequence goes on along the minus strand of JAFMFB010000086.1, from coordinate 3,920 downwards.
CCTACCCCACCAGCATGTATCTGCGCAACCTCATGGCCATGGACACCGAGGAAATGCTGCGTGCCTTGCCGATGGACGCTGTGGTGCTGCTGGGGGGGTGTGACAAGACTGTGCCAGCCCAGCTGATGGCAGCCGCCTCGGTCAACGTGCCGGCTATCCAGCTCGTCACCGGCTCCATGCTGACCGGATCGCATCGCGGCACCCGCGTGGGTGCCTGCACCGACTGCCGCGGTTATTGGGCCAAGTTCCGAGGTGAACAGATCGATCTGGAAGAGATCAACGATGTCAATAACGCCCTGGTTCCCTCGGTAGGCACCTGCTCGGTCATGGGCACAGCAAGCACCATGGCTTGTGTTGCCGAGGCTCTGGGCATCATGCTGCCGGGGGGCGCCACAGCTCCGGCTGTCACGGCCGATCGCATCCGGGTGGCAGAAAAATCGGGCGCTCAGGCAGTGGCGATGGCCGCCGCGAGCATCACGCCCGACAAATTACTGACGACCCAGTCCTTTGAAAATGCCCTGCGTATGCTGTTGGCCATCGGGGGATCAACCAACGCTGTCATACACCTGACTGCAATGGCTGGACGGCTGGGGATTGAAATGGATCTGGACGCGCTCGACCGCATGAGTCGCGAGACACCGGTGCTGGTCAACCTGAAACCCTCGGGCCAGCATTACATGGAAGATTTGCATGCGGCCGGCGGTGTGCCCACCATCCTGCGTGCCCTCAAGCCCATGCTGCATCTGGATGCGCTCACCGTTACAGGACGTACGCTTGGTGAAGAACTTGAGCTGGCACCCCCACCCTTTCCCCAGGAGGTTGTCCGCTCGGCCAGTCAGCCCGTCTATCCCGAAGGGGGACTGGCTGTGCTCAAGGGCAATTTGGCGCCCCGCGGTGCCATCATCAAGCAGTCGGCCGCATCCGACAAATTAATGGAACATGTGGGGCGCGCAGTGGTCTTTGAAGACATGCAGGACATGGTCGCACGGCTGGATGACCCTCAACTCGATGTCAACGCCGATGACATTCTGGTGCTGAAAAATATCGGCCCGCTGGGCGCGCCAGGAATGCCTGAAGCTGGGATGTTGCCAATTCCCAAGAAACTGGCGCGACAGGGCGTCAAGGACATGGTCCGCATTTCTGACGGACGCATGAGTGGCACGGCCAGCGGCACCATTGTGTTGCATGTTACGCCCGAAGCTGCTTTGGGTGGGCCGCTGGCGCTGGTGAAAAGCGGGGATCAGATTGAACTGAGCGTGAGCCGACGCCTGATCAAATTGAATGTTTCGGACGAAGAGCTGGAGCAACGCTTGGCTGAGCACACGAAATCGGGAACCGCCACCGCCCCCCCAACCCCAGAAGCTCAGCGCGGCTATCGAAAACTGTTTCTGCAGCATGTCCTGCAAGCCGATCAAGGCTGCGATTTCGACTTTTTGCGCGCCTCCACATTCAACAGCAAAGTTCCATCCCAATCATGAACGCTCCACGCTACCGTCATAAAGACCTGATTGACTTTGCCACTGGCCTGCTGCTGGCTTCTGGCCTCAATGAAGACAAAGCCCAGACTGTCGCTGACATACTGGTCGAAGGTGACCTGATGGGCCACAACACCCATGGCCTGGCACAACTGCCTGGGTATCTGGCTGAACTTGAATCAGGTTCGATGTGCAAGGATGGGGATCCAGAGGTGATTGCCGACTTTCCGGCAGCAATCACATGGCATGGGCGCCGACTCCCTGGGCCCTGGCTGGTCATGAAAGGAATGCAGGAAGCCAGTCACCGGGCCCGCACCCATGGCACCTGCACCGTGGTCATCCGGCGCAGTCACCATATCGCCTGCCTGGCCGCCTACCTCAAACGCGCCACTGACCAGGGCCTGGCCATGATTCTGCTCAGCTCAGATGCCAACAGCGCCAGCGTGGCTCCCTTTGGCGGCCTGGATCCGGTTTTCACTCCCAACCCGATCGCCATGGGTTTCCCTACCGACAAGTTGCCGGTTCTGGTAGATGTTTCGGCTTCAATCACGACCAATGGCATGACCAATCGGCTTCATCATGAAGGCAAGTTGCTGCCGGGTGAGTGGGTCATGGATGGCCACGGCAATCCCAGCCGTGACCCGGGCGTCTTGTTTCAGGAACCTAAGGGAACCATCTTGCCACTTGGGGGTATTGATGTGGGTCACAAAGGGTATGGCCTGACGCTGATGGTCGAGGCGCTGACCGGTGGTCTGGCTGGATTTGGCCGGGCTGATCCTCGTCAGGGTTGGGGGGCAACGGTCTATTTGCAAATGATCGATCCGCGCGCCTTTGCCGGACTCGAAGCATTTACTCGCCAGACCGGGGCCGTCGCCGATGCCTGTCATGCCTCACGCCCCCGCTCCCCGGGTGAACCGGTCAGAACACCCGGTGAGCGTGGCTTGCTGCTGGCAGAGCGACAAAAGGTGGAGGGAATAGCCCTTTACGAATCCATCCTGCCGGCTCTTGCGCCGTGGGGCCAAAAACTCAAGGTCAGTCAGCCCACTCAAATCTGAGCATCTAAGTAGATGTCCCTATAGGGAAAACTAGGAGGTCTTATTGTCTTCTGTGGTGCCACAATAGCCTTTTCCAAACCAAGAGGAGACCTTATGAGCACCAAACATACTTTCATAGGCGCGTTGCTGGCCGGACTTCTAGTGTCCTTAGGCGCTTCGGCCCAGAATATTTCGATTGCCACTGGCGGTACCGGGGGCGTCTATTACCCCATGGGCGGCGGTTTGGCCGCCATCCTGTCCAAGTCCGTCCCTGGCATGCAAGCCACTGCCGAAGTAACGGGCGGCTCGGTTGACAATCTGAAATTGATTGCTTCCGGCAAACCATATATCGGGTTTTCCATGAGCGATGCGGCGCTTGATGCGTACCGTGGCGAAGACAAATTCAAAAGCGGCAAGGTGGCTGTGCGCACACTGGCGATCCTTTACCCCAACCGCATGCATGTGGTGAGTGTTGAGGGACGTGGTGTCAGCAAGATGAGCGATCTCAAGGGCAAGCGCGTCTCAACCGGATCACCCGGCAGCGCAACCGAGGTGATGGCCTTTCGTGTGATTGAGGCTGCCGGCCTCGACAAGGACAAGGACATGAAGCGGGAAAGACTAGGCGTTGCCGAATCAGTAAACGCCATCAAGGACGGCAAGATCGACGCCTTTTTCTGGGTCGGCGGCTTGCCCACTGCTGCAGTGACCGATCTGTCCAATACTCCGGGAACCAAGATCAAAATGATTGACCACGCTGATACGGTCCCCGCCATGAATAAAAAGTATGGCAATCTGTACGTTCAGGACACCATTGCCAAAACCATCTACCAAGGCATGGAAGCGGACAACAAGCAAGCAACCGTCATGAACATTCTGGTGGCCAACGCAAGCATGGACGAAACAACTGCCTACAACGTTGTCAAGACCTTGTTTGAAAAGCGCTCCGACATGATTGCTGTGCACAAAGAATCCAACAATATCAAGCTGGAAAATCAGAAAGCCGAAGCATCGCCGCTCCCTTTTCACCCGGGTGCTCTTAAATACTTCGCCGAGAAAGGCATCAAGGTCAACTGACTTTCTGACCCTATCCACTCAAAACCTCCCACCGCCCTGGTCGGAGGTTTTGTTTATGGTCCCGGCAAACTCATCCCACCCAGCCAGCTTGCGAGAGCCACCAAAACATGAATCAAGCGACTCCCTCCCCAAATACTGAAATTGTCCAGATCAGTGAAGAGGCCCTTAACAAAGCTGAAGAATTCATTGAAGCCGAGGAAGGTGCGGCCAATAAGCTGAAGGGCTGGCTGGCTGTGCTGGTGACACTGGCAGCCTTTGCCATGTCGGTTTTTCACCTCTACACCGCCTACGCCATCGTCCCGACACAGTCCTTGCGGCCGATTCATGTCGGCATGGT
>JAFMFB010000043.1 GCA_017856435.1 Burkholderiaceae bacterium | reverse complement strand
GCAGCGAAGGCGCACCGGAAGTTCTGAGGTGTGAGGCAAGGATGGGTTGGAGCGGGTGAAGGGAATCGAACCCTCGTATGAAGCTTGGGAAGCTGCCGTTCTACCATTGAACTACACCCGCACGGGGCCGTAGTTTACTAGAGGAAAGTGTCACTGGCCGTGCCGGCATTGGCTTGCTACCATTGGGCCATGAAGGTTTTTGCCCTGCTGCCCTGGCTTGACTGGCTGGCACTGATTTATTTCTTTGTGCTGTGGGTGGGCTATGCCCTGTTTGCCAAACACAGGGGTCATCGTGATGGCTCGCTGATTGCCACCACCAACCGCTACCGGCGGGACTGGCTGCTCCAAGCCACCGGGCGGGACCCCCGCATGCTCGATGGGCTGATCACCCAGACCCTGTCTCAGACACCAGCCTTCTTTTCCTCCACCACCCTGCTCATCATTGGCGGCCTGTCTGCGCTGCTGGGCACCACCGACCGGGCAGCTGAACTTGTGCGTGAAATTCCGTTTGCCCAGGCCACGCCGATGCTGGTCTTCGAATTGAAGATTCTGATGTTGATTGGCATCTTCACCTATGCCTTCTTCCGCTTCACCTGGTCGATGCGGCAATACACCTTTGTCGCGCTGGTCATCGGCGCCATGCCGCCAGTTGACGCCTTCAGCAGCGGCTTGCAAGACCGTCAGTCTTATGCAGAGCGGGCGGCAGCCCTGGTCAGCCTGGCGGCAGAAACCTTTAACGACGGCCTGCGAGCCTACTATTTTTCGTTTGCCGCCATGGCCTGGTTTTTTTCGCCGCTAGCGCTGGTGCTGGCCACCTCGCTGGTGGTGCTGATTCTGTATCAGCGCGAGTTTCGCTCCGAAGTGCTGCATGTGCTGCAGGACTGAGCGCGCAAAACAATGGCCCCGCCAGGGGGCCACATGTCATCTCACCGCAAAGCCAGGCTGCCCTGAGGTGTTTGCAGCGTTTGGAAATCAGGGCCGAATGTAGGCCCAGCCCTGTTTTTGCCGGGTCATGAGTTCGACCACACCCGCCGGCACATACCCGATGGAAGCGTGCATATCAGACTTGGTTAGGTTCAGATTGGTCATGGTGTTTTCGCAGGCCACAATTTTCACCCCGGAATCAACAGCCTGAGCCACGCGGTTTGCGGTGGGCGATTCGGCCTTGAGCATGCCGATGCCCGGCCCATAGGCCACGATCTCGATGTCAACCTTGTCCGCGCCCAGTTCCTGCTGCACGTTCTTGGCGTTGTTGAGGGCCAGGTTCCACTTGCCGGCATCGCCGTCACTGACCTGAAAGACTAGTTTGGCTTTTGCTGGCGCCTTGGCTTTGGCCTTGACAGGCGTCGATGCAGCCTGTTGCGCCGAAGCACCCACGGCCAGCGCTGTGGCTGCGGCCATGAGTAGAGCACGAATAAGCGTAGCGTGTTTCATTTCTGGATATCTCCTACACAAAGGTACTTCATTTCCACATAGTCTTCCATGCCGTGGTGCGACCCCTCGCGACCCAAGCCAGACTGCTTGATGCCACCAAAGGGCACATGCTCAGTGGCAATAATGCCCACATTGATGCCCACCATGCCGTACTCCAGCGCCTCGCTGACGCGGAAGATGCGGCCAATGTCTCGGCTGTAGAAGTAACTGGCCAGGCCAAAGATGGTGTTGTTGGCCGCATCGATCACTTCCTGCTCGTGCTTGAAACGAAACACCGGCGCAAACGGGCCAAAGGTTTCCTCGGTGGCGCACAGCATGTCGGCATGAGCACCGGCGATCACGGTGGGCTGGAAAAACTGCTTGCCCACACTGGTGGCGCGCTGACCACCGGTGAGCACCTTGCCACCCTTGGCCACCGCATCCTGCACATGGCGCTCGACTTTGTCGAGTGCTGCCGGCTCAATCAGTGGGCCTTGCGAGACGCCGTCCACAAAGCCGTTGCCGATCTTGACCGCGGCCACCTTGTCGGCAAATTTTCTGACGAACTCGTCGTACACCCCATCCTGCACATAGATGCGGTTGGCGCAGACACAGGTCTGACCGGCGTTGCGGTACTTGCTGGCCATGGCGCCTTCGACCGCCGAGTCCACATCGGCATCGTCAAACACAATGAAGGGCGCGTTGCCGCCGAGCTCGAGCGACATTTTTTTGACGGTGGGGGCACTTTGCTGCATCAGGATGCGGCCCACTTCGGTAGAGCCGGTGAAACTGATGTGGCGCACGATGTCGCTGGCGCAAAACACCTTGCCCACCGCGATCGAGTTGTCGCTGTCGGCCACGATCATGTTGAGCACACCGGCGGGGATGCCGGCGCGCAAGGCCAGCTCGGCCGCGGCCAGGGCGGTCAGCGGCGTCAGTTCAGCCGGTTTGATGATGACCGGGCAACCGGCAGCCAGAGCCGGCGCCACCTTGCGGGTGATCATGGCCAGCGGAAAGTTCCAGGGGGTGATGGCAGCGCACACCCCGATCGGTTGTTTGATCACCATCAGGCGCCGGTTGTTGTCCCACTGGGGCAGGGTTTCGCCGTTGACGCGCTTGGCCTCTTCCGCAAACCATTCGACAAAGCTGGCCCCGTAGGCCACTTCGCCCTTGGCCTCGGCAAAGGGTTTGCCCTGCTCGGCAGTCATGATGCGGCCCAGGTCTTCCTGGTTGGCCATCAGCAGGTGAAACCATTTCATCAGGATGGCATGGCGTTCCTTGCCAGTCTTGGCGCGCCAGGCGGGCCAGGCCGCATTGGCCGCCGCGATGGCCTGCTCGGCATGCGCCGCGCCCAGGTTAGCCACATCAGCCAGTTTGTTGCCATTGGAGGGGTCGCACACATCAAAGCGTGCGCTGCCCGCCACCCACTGGCCGTTGATCAGGCCGTCGGTTTTCAGCAAGGAAGGATCCTTGAGCAAGGAAAGGGGGGAGGTTTTCATGTCCATGGTCAAGCCCGGGTGAAGTGCAAAAGTTTGTAAGGGACGGACATTGTGCCAGCTAACCGAAAGCTTGTCCGGCCAGCTGCTCGGTGGCGCTCAGAGCTTGTCGGTTTCGGCGCTGCGCGGCTGCCACTTCATGAGGCCGGCCTCAACCTTTGAGACCAGGCCATCGAGCACCAGGGCAAACGCAGTCAGCACCAGAATGCCGGCCATGACGGTGTTGATGTCAAAAGTTCCCTCGGCCTGCAAGATGAGGTAGCCCACGCCCTGACTGGAGCCCAGGTACTCCCCCACCACCGAGCCGACAAAGGCCAAGCCCACCGAGGTGTGCAGGGAACTGAACACCCAGCTGGTGGCACTGGGCAGGTAAACATGGCGCAGCAGCTGACGCTGGTCGGCCCCCAGCATGCGCGCATTGGCCAGCACCACGGGGCTGACTTCCTTGACGCCCTGGTAAACATTGAAGAACACGATGAAGAAAACCAGCGTGACGCCCAGCGCCACCTTGGAGCCCATGCCCAGCCCGAACCAGACCGAGAAGATCGGCGCCAGAATGATGCGCGGCATGGCGTTCAAGGCCTTGATGTAGGGCTCCAGAATGGCCGAGGCCATCGGCGCCAGGGCCAGCCACAAGCCACCGCCAAGCCCCAGGACCGAGCCCAGGGCAAAGGCCATCATGGTCTCGGCCAGGGTCACCGCCAGATGCCGGTAGATGTCGGCATCGGTGACAAACCAGTCCCAGATGCGCTGAAAGATGTGCAGCGGCTCGCCAAAGAAAAAAGCGGCCTGGGTACCGTCGTCAAACATCAGGGGCGGCACCAGACCCGGGGTGGTCATGACATGCCAGAACAGGAACACCAGCGCCAGCAAGGCCAGCTGCCAAATCCGCAAATTACCTGCCGAGGGCCGTACGCGTCGCCACATGGGAAACCTTTCTTACGCCTTTTCAAGTTGCTGCTGGTAGCCTTTGAGCACTTCCTCGCGCAGCACATCCCAGATCGCCCGGTGCAGTTCGAGAAAGCGCGGCATGACCTTGACCTCGGCCACGTCGCGAGGCCGGTCCATGTCGATCACAAAATTGCCGATTGGACGGCTGGCGGGCCCGGCGCTCATCACCACCACCCGGTCGCTCATGGCAATCGCCTCGTCCAGGTCATGGGTGATGAAGAGCACCGCCTTGCGCTTGGCCGCCCACAGGGCGAGCAGCTCGTTTTCCATCAGCTGGCGGGTCTGGACGTCCAGCGCCGAGAAGGGCTCATCCATGAGCAGGATGTCGGGGTCGAGCACCAGCATCTGGGCCAGGCTGACGCGCTTGCGCATGCCCCCGCTCATCTGGTGCGGGTAGCGGTCGCCAAAGGCGCCCAGCCCCACCCGGCGCAGCCAGCTTTGCGCCAACTCGCGCGCCTGCTCGCTGGGCGTGCCGCGAAACTCCAGGCCCGCCATCACATTGCCCAGCGCGGTGCGCCAGGGCATCAGGCTTTCAGCCTGGAACATGTAGCCGGCGCGCTGGTTGATGCCGGCCAGGGGCTGGCCAAAGACACGGGTCAAACCTGTGGAGGGCTCAAGCAGCCCGGCGCCCACATTGAGCAGGGTGCTCTTGCCGCAGCCGGTGGGGCCAACCACGCTGACAAACTCGCCCGCGCCGATGGCCAGGCTGACGTCACGCACCGCGGTGTAGGACTGGCCCGGCTGACTCTTGTCGGAAAAAGTGCAGCTGACGCTGCTGAGCTCCAGCGCCAGCGCGGGCTCAGCCTTTGGGGTACTTGGCATTGGCCTTTTTGGTGAAGCTGTTGGTGAACACCGCGTTCAGGTCCAGCTTGGCATTGGCGATCTTGGCGTCCACGCTGGCCAGGGCCCGAAAGGCCGTCTGCGCACCCTTGTCAGGAAACACGCCATCGGGCGACAGCGCCTTCTTGGCCGCCAGAAAGGCGTCGATATAGACCGCGCGGTCGCCCAGCAGGAACTGCTCGGGCACGACCTTGATGATGTCGCCCGGGCCGGCGTTCTGGATCCACTTGGAGGCGCGCACCATGGCATTGGTGAGGGCCTGCACGGATTGCGGGTTGCTGTCGATGAAAGCCTGCTTGGTGTAGAGGCAGCCTGCCGGCATGGGCCCGCCAAAGACCTTGTCAGACTCGCTGAGCACGCGGGTATCAGAGATGATCTTGAGATCGCCCGAGCGCTGCAGCAAGGTGATCACGGGGTCCAGGTTGCTGATGGCATCGATCTGTCCCGAGCGCAGGGCCGCCACCGCGCCGCTGCCTGCGCCCACGCCGACAATGCTCACATCGCTGGGCTTGAGGCCAGCCTTGGCTAGCACAAAGTTGGCCATCACATTGGTCGAGCTGCCCGGTGCGGTCACTCCGATCTTCTTGCCCTTGAGGTCGGCCACCGACTTGAAGTTGGGCAGGGTCTTGGGGTTGTAGCCCAGCACGATCTGGGGCGCGGCGCCTTGCAGCACAAAGGCGGCCATGCGCTGGCCCTTGAACTGCATGTTGAGGGTGTGCTCAAACGCACCCGAGACCACATCGGCACTGCCGCCCACCACCGCCTGCAGGGCTTTGGAGCCACCGGCGAAGTCAACAATTTCCACCTCCAGGCCTTCAGCCTTGAAGTAACCTAGCTGCTCGGCAATGGTCAGCGGCAGGTAGTACAGCAGGTTTTTGCCACCTACGGCAATTTTCACCTTGCTCTTCTCGACAGCTTGGGCCCACAGGGGCAAGGCAGCGGCGGCCACGCCAGCGGCCATGAGTTCACGACGTTTCATCAGAGGTCTCCTTCAGGTTATGCGGCGCGCCCAAAGCCAGGCCGCCGAAGAAAGGAATGATAACGCCCGCTGCTGTGTTGGTGCACCCAGGCTGAGTGCGCGATGACTGGGTGCACGCTGATCCGCGCGCCGATCCGCACGCTGGGGCAGTTCCAGCCAGCCCACGACCACCAACAACATGCCCAAACCTATAATCTTTCAATATTTAGCCAAGCCAACCAACTTCTTTCACGCTCAGGCGTGAGCGCCTCCCCTGACCATGAGCCAACCCGTTTTTTCTGTCGCTGACATTCGCAAGACTTTTCTCGATTTCTTTGCCTCCAAGGGCCATACCGTGGTGGCCTCCAGCCCGCTGGTGCCGGGCAACGACCCCACCCTGATGTTCACCAACTCGGGCATGGTGCAGTTCAAGGATGTGTTTCTGGGCTCGGACAAGCGCAACTATGTGCGTGCCGCCTCGGTGCAGGCCTGCCTGCGCGCCGGTGGCAAGCACAACGACCTGGAAAACGTGGGCTACACCGCGCGCCACCACACCTTTTTCGAAATGCTGGGCAACTGGAGCTTTGGCGACTACTTCAAGCGCGAGTCGCTCAAGTGGGCCTGGGAGCTGCTGACCGAGGTCTACAAATTGCCCCCCGAACGGCTGCTGGCCACGGTCTATGCCGAAGACGACGAGGCTTACGACATCTGGACCAAGGAGATCGGCCTGCCGCCCGAACGGGTGATCCGCATCGGTGACAACAAGGGCGGGCGCTACAAATCCGACAACTTCTGGATGATGGCTGACACCGGGCCCTGCGGCCCCTGCTCGGAAATTTTTTACGATCACGGCCCCGAGATTCCCGGCGGCCCGCCGGGCAGCCCCGATGAGGACGGCGACCGTTTCATCGAGATCTGGAACAACGTGTTCATGCAGTTCGACATGAAGGAAGACGGCTCGGTGACTCCCCTGCCCGCCCCCTGCGTGGACACCGGCATGGGCCTGGAGCGGCTGGCCGCCATCTTGCAGCATGTGCACAGCAACTACGAGATTGATCTGTTTGACACCCTGATTAAAGCGGCGGCGCGCGAGGTGGGCGTGCCGGACCTGAGCCACCCTTCGCTGCGCGTGATTGCCGACCATATCCGGGCCACCGCGTTTCTGGTGGCCGATGGCGTGATCCCCAGCAACGAGGGGCGCGGCTATGTGCAGCGGCGCATTGTGCGCCGCGCCATCCGCCACGGCTACAAGCTGGGGCGCAAGACCCCCTTCTTTCACAAGCTGGTGCCCGACCTGGTCAAGCTCATGGGCGCGGCCTACCCCAACCTGGCGGGCAATGCGCAGCGTATCACCGAGGTGCTCAAGGCCGAGGAAGAGCGCTTTTATGAAACCCTAGCCAACGGCATGGATATCCTGGACGCTGCGCTGGCCCAAGCCAAGGTACTGCCGGGCGAGGTGGCGTTCAAGCTGCACGACACCTACGGCTTTCCGCTGGACCTCTCGGCCGATGTCTGCCGCGAGCGCGGCCTGAGCGTGGACGAGGCCGGTTTTCAGGCGGCCATGGACAAGCAAAAGGCCCAGGCCCGGGCTGCGGGCAAGTTCAAGATGGACAAGGCGCTCGAGTACCACGGCGCGGGTAACCAGTTCACGGGCTATGACCAGCTGCAGGGCCAGGCCAAGATCGTGGCCTTGTATCTGGACGGCGTGGCCACCGCCGAACTCAAATCCGGACAGAGCGGCATCGTGGTGCTGGACAGCACGCCCTTTTACGCCGAGAGCGGCGGCCAGGTGGGCGATGAAGGCCTGCTGATCAGCGGCTCGGCCCGCTTCGAGGTGGCCGACACCCAGAAAATCAAGGCTGATGTGTTTGGCCACCACGGCCAGCTCAGCCAGGGCACGCTCAATGTGGGTGACCATGTCGAGGCCCGGGTGGACATGCTCAAGCGCTCGGCCACCATGCGCAACCACTCGGTCACCCACTTGATGCACAAGGCCTTGCGCGAGGTGCTGGGCGAGCATGTGCAGCAAAAGGGCTCGCTGGTCAACGCCGAGCGCACCCGTTTTGACTTCGCCCACAACGCGCCGGTGACGCAAGCGCAGATCAGGGAAATCGAAGCCAAGGTCAACGCCGAGATTCTGAATAACAGCGCCACCCAGGCGCGGGTGATGGACATTGAAGCCGCCCAGCAGACCGGCGCCATGATGCTGTTTGGCGAAAAGTATGGCGACACGGTGCGGGTGCTGGACATCGGCAGCAGCCGTGAGTTGTGTGGCGGCACCCATGTGCAGCGCACTGGTGACATCGGCCTGTTCAAGGTGGTGGCCGAGGGGGGCGTGGCCGCGGGCGTGCGCCGCATTGAAGCGGTCAGCGGCGCCAACGCCCTGTCTTACCTGCAACAGCTGGAAAACTCAGTCACCTCGGCCGCAGGCGTCTTGAAGGCCCCCAGCACCGAGCTGCAGAACCGCATTGCGCAAGTGCTCGATCAGGTCAAGACCCTGGAAAAGGAAATTGCAGCGCTCAAGGGCAAGCTGGCCTCCAGCCAAGGCGATGAGCTGGTGAATCAGGCGGTCGATGTCAAGGGCATCAAGGTGCTGGTAGCCAGGCTGGAAGGCGCTGACGCCAAGACCTTGCGCGACACCCTGGACAAGCTCAAGGACAAGCTCAAGACGGCCGCCATCGTGCTGGCCACGGTCGATGGCGACAAGGTCCAGCTGGCCGCCGGCGTGACGGCCGACAGCGTGGGAAAGGTCAAAGCCGGTGAACTGGTCAATTTTGTCGCGCAGCAAGTGGGCGGCAAGGGTGGCGGCAAACCCGACATGGCCATGGCCGGCGGTACCGATGCCAGCCATCTGGGCACGGCCCTGGCCAGCGTGGCCGGCTGGGTGGCTGGAAAGCTTTAACGAAACCCTGCAATTCGGCTGGCCGAGCCGGGAGTGATCAACCGGGCTTGATCTGGCCCTTGATCACCACCTCTCTCCAGCGCGCCTGTTCGCTGCGCACAAAGTTGGCGTATTCCTGCGCCGGGCCGCCCCCGGCGATAGCGCTTTCGGCTTCGTGCTTGGCCATCACTTCGGGCGCCTGCATGGCCTTGGCGCATTCCTGCTGCAAGCGGTTGATGATTGCCGCCGGGGTTCCTGCCCGCGCATGGATGCCATACCACTGAACGGTTTGAAAACCGGGGTAGCCACTTTCGGCCACGGTGGGCACATCGGGCAGCACGGCAATGCGTTGCGCCGAGCCCACGGCCAGGCAGCGCAGCGCACCGCTCCTGATGTGAGGCAGCAGGGCCGGTGTTCCGGCCGAGAAAAATTCAATCCGGCCCGCCAGCACATCGGTAAGCGCCGGGCCGGTACCACGGTAGGGGATGTGGGTCATGAAGATGCCGGTCTTGAGCTTGAGGGCCTCGACCGCCAGATGCCCGGCACTGGCGTTGCCAGCCGAGGCATAGTTGAGACGACCTGGGCGTGCCTTGGCGTAGGCCACAAAGGATTTGAGGTCGGTGACCGGCACATCCTTGTGGACCACGAACAGGCTGGGTATGCGGTTGAGCAGGGTCACCGGCACAAAATCCTTCTCAACGTCGTAGCCGCTGTCGGGATAGATCAGGGGGTTGACCACCATCAGGCCGATATGGCTCATGATGATGGTGTGGCCGTCAGCCGGTGTACGCAGCAACTCCTGCATGGCCGGCACGCCGCCACCGCCGCCCTTGTTGTCAATCACAAAGGACACGCCCATCTGCTTGGTGAGTTCGGCCGCAATGGAGCGCGCCACAATACTCGAGGTACCGCCCGGTGCGAACGGAACAATCCATCGAATCGGCTTGCTGGGCCAGGCGGCTTGCGCATGGGAGGACACCCCGGCCAGGGCCAGGCCTGTTGCCGCGCTTTGGCGCAGGTAATCACGTCGCCTGATTGAAAAGTGATGGTTCATGGTCTTGAACTTTTACAAAAAAAATATGGGCTGAACTTTAACGGATGCTTGGGCCGCAGCGAGCTTCGCTTGACGGCCGGAGTCCACACCAACACACCCTGGCGCTCAGGGGCATTTACTGCTCCGGCAGCACCATGTCGGCTGTGCCCGGGCGCACCCAGCGGGCAAACTCGCGGGTGGCGTCGATGCAGCCCCCCGCCTCGGTATAGACCCCACGCGGCTCACGGTAGCGGGTCATCAGGCGCATGACCTGGTCCAGTTCTCCTGGGTCAGCCAGGGTGGCGGCCACCATGGGCTTGATGCGTTCTTCGTCGATGCAGGCTTCGCCCTTGGCGTCGCGGTACAGGCCATGCCGCCAGTGATAAATCTCAACACATTTTTCCTGCAGGGTGTACTGCTGACGCTCTTGCCAGAAATTGGTGAACAGCCCGGCCCCCAGGTACATCACCCAGGACCCCTCAAAGCCGGTGGCATCGGCCGAGGCTTCGTCGGGGTTGCGAAACCAGACCCGGTCGCCCGGCACGTAAAAGAGCGGCGGCAAGGGATGCGCCAAGCTGCCTTGCTCGCGCAGGAACACTTCGTGGAACTCTTCGGACATGATGGCACGCTGGCACCACACCATCTGCAGGTGCTCATAGGCATGCGGGTTGCTCAGCGCGAGCTCCTGCGCAATGCCCAGCAGGGTCACGTATTCGGTGGCGCGGTAACAGGAAAACGAGTACAGCCGACCCGAGACTTCGGGCTGGGTCGCCTTGATCAGAGCCTCGATCAGGTTGACGCCGGGCAACAGGGTAAAGCCCGTCTCTTCGTCATAGGTCCAGCAATCGGCGGGCCGCTCGGCCTCTTCGGTCTTGAAGTCCAGCGTGGTCTTGCGGGCAGCCTGCACAATGTTGGAGCGAATGCGGATAGCAGACAGCAGTTCGTCAAGGCTTGGGTACTCAAAGGCAATCGGCCCCATCAGCAGGGCAATCACGATCTCGCGCACCAGGTCAGCGGCCTGGTTAACCGAGTCGAGTTGCAAGTTCTGGCAGAGCAACAAGGTGTTGTGCGCGGGAGCCCAGGCCTGCACGCTTGCCTCATCAAGCCACAGGCGCAGCCAAGGGCCCTGCTGATCACGGCCGGACTCGAAGCGCACGGTCTCAGCCAGATCGGCTTGTCCGAGCGCCTCCAGCACGCTCTGTGCCGCGCTTTTTGCCGCGCTCTGTGCTGAACTCTGTGGCGTGTGTTGTGACACAGCCTGAGCCTCACTGGCAAGGCCTCGCAAGACGATCCCGCTAGGGGTCAGGCCTTGCCCTGCCTGAGGCAGGGTCATCGAACCAAATGTCTCCAACCGCATTCTCATTTTGTAGTATTTAGATTTGTGCAATATAACTTAGCGGGCTCAATCAGCCACCTAGGGATTGCCCCTAAGGGCCTGCCGCCCATCAGGACAGCCCTGATGGGGCGTCACCCTGATCGCTAACGCCTCATGTTCAGCGCTGGAGGACAGGGGTCAGAGATTTTCAAGCGGCCGCTGGCTCGCCCACCGCGCCCTGCGCGACCAGGTCATCGATGTCTGCATGGCTGTAGCCATGGGCGTGCAACAGCTCGCGCGTGTGCTGCCCCAGCAGGGGGGCAGGTCGGGTGACCTGGGTCGGAGTGGCAGAAAAATGGATCGGGCAGCCCAGGGCGCGGGTCAGCCCGGCCTGCGGATGGTCCAGCTCAACCACCATGCCGCGCGCAAGGGTCTGCGGGTGGGTCAGCGCCTCACCCACCGTGTGCACCGGCCCGGCCGGCACACCGGCATGGTCAAACGCAGCCTGCCAGTGGGCACGGGTCTGGGTGCAAAGCACGGCGTTCATCAGCGCTGCCAGCGCCTGCAGGTTGGCCATGCGGTCGCTGTTGGTCTTGAAGCGCGGGTCATCGCGCCACTCGGGATGGCCCAGCACCTCGGCGATGCGTTCCCAGTTGGCTTGGTTGGCGCCGCCAATATTGATCCAGCCGTCGCTGGCCTGAAACGCCTGGTAGGGCGCGGTGAGGATGTGCGCCGAACCAGTCGGAGCACTGGATTTACCAGTGGCAAAGAAGATGGCCGCGTGCCAGTAGAGCTGCTGCAAAGCGGCATCGGACAGCGAAGTGTCAACAATCTGGCCCTCGCCGGTCTTGAGCTTGTGAACATAGGCCGCCACGATGCCTAAAGCGCCCAGAATGCCGGCATTCATGTCCGAGACCGCGTTGCCGTTCTTGGCCGGTGCGCCACCGGGCTCACCAGTAATCGACATCAGGCCGGCAAAGCCCTGGGCAATCAGGTCAAAACCGCCCTTGCTGGCATACGGGCCGGTGCGCCCGTAACCGCTGATCGAGCAATAGATCAGGCCGGGGTTGACCTTGGCCACCACCTCGTAGCCCAGACCCAGCTTGTCCAGCGTGCCGCCACGAAAATTTTCCACCAGCACATCGGCATCCTGCACCATGCGCAGCAGCACCGCCTTGCCCGCCTCATGCTTGAGGTTGATGGCGATGCCGCGCTTGTTGCGGTTCATCATCATGAAAGGTCCCGAGACCCCGCCAACCTGCGGGTCGCGGTAGCCACGGGCATCGTCGCCACCGGGCAATTTTTCCACCTTGATCACGTCGGCGCCCAAGTCGGCCAGCATCTGGCCGCAGGTCGGGCCGGACATGATCTGGCACAGTTCGAGCACGCGCAGGCCTGCCAGTGGGCCGCTGGGTTTTTGGGAGGTGTTCATCAGTGGCCTTTCCAGACCGGGGCGCGCTTGGCGACAAAGGCCTCGACCCCCTCGCGAAAATCTGCGCTGCCGTAGGTGCGATGGATCAGGTCTTCATCGGGCGGCAGGGCGTGCACCTGCAGGCGCCGCAGGCCTTCCTTGCTCACCGCCTGCGTCACCGGGGCCAGCACAGCCAGCCGGGCTGCGATGCGCTGCGCCGAAGCCTCGATCTGCTCGGCCGCACAGACTTCATGCAGGTAGCCACAGGCCAAGGCCTCCTCGGCGCCGATGAATTCGGCCAGCAGCAGCATGCGCTTGACGCGCTGCTGACCCCAGGCGGCCTTGAGCCGGGCCAGGTTGCTGACCGACAGGCAATTGCCCAGAGTTTTGGCAATCGGCACGCCAAACTTGGAGGCTGGCGTGGCCAGCCGAAAATCGCAGGCAGTGGCAATCGCCAGGCCGCCGCCCACGCACCAGCCCTCCACCAGCGCCACTGCCGGCATGGGCAGGGCGCCCAACAGCTCCATGCAGGCATCGATCTGGCGTTCATAGGCCACCCCCTGGTCGCCGTCAAAGCCACGGAACTGCTCGATGTCGGTGCCGGCCACGAAGGCCTCGCCACCGGCACCCCTGAAAATGACCGCGCGCACCGAAGCATCGGCCTGCAGCTGGCGGCAGATCGCCATCAGTTGCTCGTACATGGCCCAGGTCATGGCATTGCGCGCCTGCGGCCGCTCAAACAGCACCCAGGCCACGCCGGCCTCGATGCGCAGATGGACATTGCCCGTTTCACTCATTCAGCTGGTTCCTTCCAGTTCATCCCAACCCGACGCCGCGCGGTGACCCCTTGTTGAGGCTTTGCAGGCGACACAGTGTGCGCCTCAAGCCGCAATAGGGTGGCTACCGATAAAACAGTTCCACCAGACCCAGGCCGACGAAGGGCACATAGGTCACCAGCATCAGCACGGCAAACAGGACACCGATGAACCAGACATTCACCCGGGAGACTTCCCACACCGAGGCCTTGGCAATCGAGCTGGCCACCATCAGCACGCTGGCCACCGGCGGCGTCTGCTGGCCGATGCCCAGGTTGATGGTGACGATCAGGCCAAAGTGCACCGGGTCGATGCCCACCGCACGCACCAGAGGCATGACAATCGGAATGACCAGAATAATGGCCGCCGCCGAGTGCAGGAACATGCCCAGGAACAGAAACACCACATTGAGCAGCGCCAGCACGACCCACTTGTTGGTGGTGAAATCGGACACCGCCTTGGCCAGCGCCTGCGGTGCCTGCACCTCGGTCAGATAGGTGCCCAGCAATGCGCTGGTGGCCACCAGCAGCATCACCACCGCGGTCTGCGAGCCCCCCTCCATGACGGCCGCACGCAGGTGCTTGAGGTCAAGCTCGCGGTAGATCACCAGGCCCACAAACAACGCTGCCAGCACCGCCAGCGCAGCGCCTTCGGTGGCCGTCACAATGCCACCAAAGATGCCACCCAGAATGATGATCGGCAGCGCAAACGCCCACAGCGCCTCGCGGCCGGTCTGCAATATGCGTTTGCCCGAAAAACGCTCGTCGCGCGGCAAGTTGTAGCGACGCGCCAGGAAACTGGCCATGCCCATCAGACCAGCCGCGCCGATCAGACCCGGCACCACACCGGCGACGAACATCTGCACCACCGAGGTCTCGGCCATCACCGCGTACAGAATCATCGGGATGGAGGGCGGAATGATCACTGCCAACGTAGCGGCCGAGGACATGGCCGCGGCCGCGTAGGGGCCGGGATAGCCTTTCTTCTTCATGCCGGGGATCAGGATCGAACCCAGCGCGGCCACGTCGGCCACGGCAGAACCCGAGATCTCGGCGAAGAACAGCGAGGCGCCGATGGACACATGTGCCAGACCACCGCGCACCCAACCGAAGATGGCCGAGGCAAAGGCGATCAGACGCTGCGAAATACCCGAGGCGTTCATGATGGCGCCCGCCAGGATGAACAGCGGGATCGCCAGCAGCGGGAAATTGGTCGCGCCGTTGTAGATCACCAGCGCCATGTTGGGCAGTGAGTCCAGCCCCTGGCTGGACACCATGGCAACAACCGCCACGATGCCCAGCGAAACGGCGATTGGCACATTGATCAGCACCAGCAGCAGCACGGCGCCGAAAAGAATCAGCATGGTGGACATGATGTGACGCTCCTGAGCTTAGTGCAGGCCTTCGGCCAGGGGGTCGGCATCCTGCCCCCGGTCGGCCAGCAGGTCCATCAAATTCATCACCTCAGCCACCAGAATCAGGGCCGAGGAAACCGGAATGACCGATTGCACAAAACTCATCGGCACCCAGGGCAGGCTGACCAGGGCATCACCGGCGAGGATGGGCAGGATGGAAGCCCCGACCCAACCCAGCAAGGCAAAAAAGGCAATCACCAGCAGCTGGCTGAAAATGCCGATGGCGCGCTTGAGCGGCGGCGACAGCTGGTCCACCACCTCTGGGCAGCCAATGTGGCCGCGCTTGACCGAAGCCAGGGCCGAGCCATAGAAGGTCAGCCAGGCCAGCAGCACCGAGGCCACCTCGTCATACCACACCAGGGACTGGCCCAAGGTACGGTAAACAATGCCCAACGTCACCTCCACCGCCAGCGCGACCATCAGAACCATCACCACCCATTCCAGCAGCAGGCCATAGCGCTGCCGCAGGCGCTGCAGTGGGCCCGCCGTGCTTAATTCCTGTTTTTGCATTTCAGTCTTTCTGCCCTGCCCTTACTTGCCCAGGGCCACGGCCTTGTCGATCAGCGCCTTGGCGCCGGCGACTTCCTTGCCGAATTCCTCGTAGATCTTGCCGCTGGCGGCAATGAAGGCGTTCTTGTCCACCTCGTTGACCTGGATGCCACTCTGTTTGAGTTTGGCCAGCAGTTCGGTCTCATCCTTGGCGGCCGTTTCATAGACATAGGCCTGGGTTTCACGGGCGGTGTCTTCCAGCACCTTGCGCACATCGGCGGGCAAGCTGCCGTACTTGCGCGCGCCCGCTGTCAGGTAGGCCGGGGTATAGACATGGCCGGAGAGTGACAGATATTTCTGCACCTCGTGCAGCTTGGCCGAATAGATCTGGGTGAAGGGGTTTTCCTGGCCGTCCATCACGCCGGTCTGCAGGGCCGTGAACAGTTCGGAAAATTTCATTGGGCTGGGGTTGGCGCCGTACTCCTGGAACATCTTGACGCGCCACTTTCCCTCAGGCACGCGCAGCTTGATGCCCTTGAGGTCATCCGGGCCCTTGATCGGACGCTTGTTGTTGGTGATGTGGCGCACGCCGTTTTCCCAGACCGCCAGCACTTTCAGTCCCTTCTTCTCGATCGCAGGTGCGATGCCTGGCCAGAACACATCCTTTTCGATGCGCGCCATGTGCGCCCGGTCCTTGACGATGTAGGGCATCTCAAACATACCCACCAAGTCCACCTCGGAGGACATCACAGTGGAGGGCACGGCCATGTCCAGGGTCCCAAGCTTGAGCTTCTGGATCATCTCCTTGTCGCCGCCGAGCTGGCTGGAGCCATAGACCACCACCTTGGCCTTGCCGCCCAGTCTGGCATTGGCGCGACGGGCGAACTCGTCGGCGCTCTTCTGGAAGATCGAGCCGGGCTCGCCCACATGGCCCAGCTTGATTTCGGTCTGGGCCCCGGCCATGTGCGGGCCCAGCAGGCCGGTAAGCCCGAGCACGGCACCCGCGGTCATTACGCGAATGCGGGAGCGGGCGAATTGGCGTTGAATGGTTGGCATCTCAGTCTCCTTGGTTAAAGTCCGTCGAATCAGATGGATGCTGCATGTGCGGACGCCATGCAGCGCAGGTAACAGGTAAGAGGTCAGGGAATCAGGCCGCCTTGCGCAGCGGCAGCGCCGCCGGATGGCTCGCATAGTAGTCCATGATGGCCTGCACGCCCGAGCCCGCCAGCTTGACGCCCGACAGCTTGAGCCCCATCTCGCAGGCGGCCACGGTGCCGATCAGCGTCAGGTCGTTGCTGTCACCCAGGTGGCCAATGCGGAACATGCGGCCCTTGATCTTGCCCAGGCCGGTGCCCAGCGAACAGTCAAAGCGCTCCCAGATCAGCTTGCGCACCGCATCAGCATCCACCCCCTCGGGCATGATCACACCGGTCAGGATGGGTGAATAAACCTTGTCGTCAGCGCACTGGATCGGCAGGCCCCAAGCCTGCACTGAAGCCCGCACTCCGGCCGCCCAGCGCTGATGCCGCGCCAGCACCGCGTCCAGCCCTTCGCCAAACAGCATGTCGCAGGATTCGCTCAGGCCATACATCAGGTTGGTGTTAGGCGTGTAGGGCCAATAGCCGGTCTTGTTCATCTCGATGATCTCGTCCCAGGCCCAGAAGCTGCGTGGCAGTTTGGCGCTCTTGCTGGCCTCAATGGCCCGGGGTGAGAGGGCATTGAAGCTCATGCCCGGGGGCAGCATCAGGCCTTTTTGCGAGCCGCTGATGGAAACATCCACGCCCCACTCATCATGCCGGTAGTCAGCACTGGCCAAGCCGGAAATGGTGTCCACCAGCAACAGGGCCGGGTGCTTGGCCGCATCAATGGCACGGCGCACCGCGGCGATGTCACTGGTCACGCCGGTGGAGGTTTCGTTGTGCACCACGCACACCGCCTTGATAGCGTGCTCCTTGTCAGCCTTCAGACGCTGCTCGATCAAATCGGCCTGCACACCCCGACGCCAGCTGGTGGGCACGCCGTTGTCCATGCCGGGCAACGCAATCACTTCGGCCTTTAGTCCCAGGCGAGTGGCCAGGCGGTGCCACAAAAAGGCAAAGTGACCGGTTTCATACATCAGGATGTGGTCGCCCGGGCTCATGGTGTTGGTCAGCGCCGCCTCCCAGGCCCCGGTGCCCGAGGCCGGGTAGATCATGACCGGGTGGCGGGTCTTGAAAATCTTCTGGATATCGGCCAGCACCTTCAGGCCCAGCACACCGAACTCGGGGCCGCGGTGGTCGATGGTGGGCAGGCTCATGGCGCGCAACACACGCTCGGGCACCGGCGAGGGGCCAGGAATCTGCAGGAAATGGCGGCCGGTGGGGTGAAAGTCGGTAGTTAGCATAAGTTCTCTTGAAGCAGGGCTTTGTGGGTGGGTACAGGCATTTTTTGCATACAAAATCAGATTGTCAACTGCATAAGCCCTAAAATATACAAAATTTTGAATACAAATTTAGCGCATGCCTGCAGAAATTTTGGCCGTTCCGCGTGCTGCCCTGCATGAGCAGGTCACCCATCGCTTGCGTCAAATGCTGGTCGAAGGGCAGATTTCACCGGGCGCCAAGCTCAATGAGCGTGCCCTGTGCGAGCAACTCAAGGTCTCACGCACGCCACTCCGCGAGGCCATCAAGACCCTGGCCGCCGAGGGGCTGGTGGAACTACTGCCCAACCGCGGCGCGATTGCCGTCCAGCTGACCGAGGCCGACATCCTGGACACCTTTGAGGTGATGGCTGACCTTGAAGGCCTGTCCGGTGAACTGGCCGCCCAGCGGGTGAGCGCCAGCGAATTGGCCGAGATCCAGGCCCTGCATTTCGAGATGAAGGCGGCCTACACCCGGCGTGACCTGTCAAGCTATTACCGGCTCAACGCGGCGATTCACCGCGCCTTCAATGCCGCGGCCAAAAACCCGGTACTGAGCGCTACCTACAACCAGGTCAATGCGCGTCTGCAGGCCCTGCGCTTTCGCTCCAACCAGGACGGCGACAAGTGGGCGCGCGCCATGCACGAGCATGACCGCATGGTGCAGGCGTTGGTGCAGCGCGATGGCGCCGCCCTGCGGGCCGAACTGGTGGCCCACCTCAACCACAAACGCGATGTGGTGCTGGAACTGTTGCGGATCAATGAAAACACTGTCAGTCACGCCTCGTCATGAACGCCCCCTTGCCCAATCCCTTGCCTGCCCCCTTGCCCGCTCAAGAGGCCGCCACCTACGACCATGTTGCACGCCTGAGCAATGAAGTGGCCGGCCGGCTGGCCGAACGCCTGCGCAGCCAAACCCAGGGCGAGGTGCTCTTCAGCCCGGCCGACCGCGGCCGCTATGCCACCGATGCCTCGATCTACCAGGTCATGCCGCTGGGCGTGTTTGTGCCGCGCTCGACCGCCGATGTGCAACTGGCGCTGGAGATCTGTGGCGAACTGTCGGTGCCAATCGTGCCGCGCGGCGGTGGCACCAGCCAGTGCGGCCAGACCGTGGGCGCCGGCCTGGTGATCGACCACAGCAAGTACATGCGCAACCTGCTGGCGC
>JAFMFB010000015.1 GCA_017856435.1 Burkholderiaceae bacterium | reverse complement strand
CTCCGCGGTGCGCTGGGCCACGCGTTGCTCGAGCAGCTTGCGCTCGGTGATGTCGCGGATGGTGGCCTGCACGCCGGTCAGGTTGTCGATCGTGATTCGGTTAAGCGAGATTTCGACCAATATCAGAGTGCCATCAAGACGCTGGTGGGTGCACTCAAAGAAGGTGCTGCCCTCGCGCAAGGCAATTTCAAGGTAGTAGGGTGTTTTCTCGGCCGATAGCGTGCCGTCCGGCTGCAGCTCCGGAGTCAACTCGTTCGGTGTGCACTGCGCCAGATGCTGAGGGTCGCGCGCGCCATAGAGCGCTACGGCTGCGGCATTGCCAGAGCTGAATTTCCAGTCGGGCGGCAGGCACAGCACCTGCGCATCGCGGCTGTTCTCCCACAGGTCGCGGAACTTGGTCTCGCTCTGGCGCAACAACTCGCTCGCCGCCTTGCGCTCGGTGATGTCCACCTCCGTGCCGCTAATGCGCACGGGCCGGCCCGCGGCGTCGGTCTCCAGCCGCCCGCGGCCGTGCACCCAGCGCACCTCGCCGTCGGGCCGCTGCACCCGAAACTCGATGTCCACCAGCCCGCCCGCGGTCGTGTCAGCAAAGGCCGCCACCACCCGTGCGAAGTCCTCCGGGTGGGTGAATGTCTCCATCCCGGCCAAGGTGCCGTCGAACTGCGCCGCCGTGATGCCGCGCGCGCCTTATCAAGCTCGGCCACCGCGGTCATCGGCACTTTTTCGGTATCACGATGCAGCCAGCGGTTGGCGGCCTGCAGCATGCTGGCTTCGGCGCTGAGGGCTTTGAGCTGGGTCAGTTCTTGTTGCAGGGCCTGGCGCATGCTCAGGGCATAGCCGGCCATCACTTCGTAGCGGTGCGCGATCAGGGCTTCGAGGGTTTTGTCGTCGGCCACCGGCTTGATGCTGCCGAAGGCCAGCTTGGGCGGGGTCTTCTTCACCCGGGCCAGGCCCAGGGCACTGAGCGCGCTGATGTAGAGCCAGCCAATGTCAAACTCATAGGGCTTGACCGAGAGCTTGGCCGAGGTGGGGTAGGTGTGGTGGTTGTTGTGCAACTCTTCACCGCCAATCAGGATACCCCAGGGGCTGAGATTGGTGCTGGCGTCGGGCGCCTCAAAGTTGCGGTAACCCCACCAGTGGCCAAAGCCGTTGATGACGCCGGCAGCGGTCACCGGAATCCAGACCATCTGCACCGCCATTCACCGCATACTGACTCTGAATCCAGATTTGTCTCGTTCAGATCAATCCGGTATCACGGCGGTGACCTCGATTTCCACCTTGGCACGGTCTTCGATGAGTGCACTGACCTCCACGGCCGTCATGGCCGCGTTGAAGCAGCCAATATGGGTCTTGAAAGCTTGTCCGATTTCTCTGGATTTTTCCAGGTATTCGCGTTTGCTTGTGACATACCATGTCATGCGCACTATGTGCTCAGGCTTCGCGCCACCCTCGGTCAGAACGGTGACGATGTTCTGCAAGGCTTGCCGTGCCTGGATCGCCATATCGTCCGAATGAAACTGGCCGTGCTCGTCCCAGCCGATCGTGCCGGCCACAAAAACCATGCGCCCGCGAGCGGTCACGCCGTTGGCATAGCCTTTGGGTCGGGGCCAACCGGGGGGAAGTAAGACTTGCATCAACAATCTCCGTCTTTGTCAGTGGAAGGTGGTTCAGTTGGCGGATCTGCCAAGCATTGGCTCCTGCAGCCTGAAGCGCTGGAGTTTGCCGGTCTGGGTGCGCGGCAGTTGATCGACAAAGGTGATGGCACGAGGGTATTTGTAGGGTGCCACGGTCTGTTTGACAAAGTCCTGCAAGGTTTTCACCATGGCTTCATCCTGCTGCTGATCTGGTCGAAGCACCACAAAGGCTTTGACAATCTGGCCCCGCTCAGGATCAGGGATGCCCACTACGGCACATTCCGCTACGGCAGGATGTTGCATCAAAGCTTCCTCTACCTCAGGGGCGGCGATGTTGTAACCGGCTGAAATGATCAAATCGTCGGTACGTGCCTGATAGAAGAAATAGCCATCAGCGTCCATGATGTAGGCGTCTCCCGTGAGATTCCAGCCGTTTTTGACATAGTTCTTCTGACGCGCATCGGCCAGATAGCGGCAACCAGTGGGCCCCTGCACAGCCAATCTACCCAAGGTTCCCGGCGCCACCTCATGACCTTCGTCGTCGATGACCTTGGCGTGATAGCCGGGTACTGCCTTACCAGTGGCGCCAGCGCGAACGTTCTCTTCATCATGCGAGATGAAGATGTGAAGCATTTCAGTGGCTCCAATGCCATCTATAAGTTCAAGGCCAGTCGCTTCTTTCCACAGCGCACGGGTCGATGCAGGTAAAGCCTCGCCTGCAGACACACATTTGCGCAAGGGGGTGTTGGACAGCTCATTGCCCCTGGGGGCAATTGCGCGGTAAGAGGTTGGTGCGGTGAACAGAACGGTGGCACCGAAATCGCGGATAGCGTCGATCAACTGTGCCGGACTGGCTTTTTCCAGCAATACTGTAGATGCCCCGATGGCCATGGGGAACAGCACCAGCCCACCCAGGCCAAAAGTGAAGGCCAGCGGTGGACTGCCGATGAATACATCATCAGCCGTGGCGCGCAGGACGTGTGGCGGCCAGCAAAGACAGACAGCCATGATGTCCCGATGGAAATGCATGGTGGCCTTGGGCACGCCAGTGGTGCCCGATGTGAAAGCGAACAGGCAGGTGTCGTCGCTGGCAGTCTTGACATTCTCAAACTGCGGCGAGGCCAACGCCATCAGGGCTTCAAGACTGTCAGAGCCTTGGTGGTTGAACAGGCAGATATGGTGCATCAGCGGTGTCTGCAGGGCAGTTTCTTGCAGCTCCTGCGCCAGCGCTGCATCGCACAGGGCAAATCTGACCTGGCCGATCTCCACAATGGATTTCAGCTCCTTGGCGCGTAGCAGTGGCATGGTGGCTACCGCGATGCCTCCCGCTTTTATGACGGCAAACCAGCAGGCCACCAGCATCGGGCTGTTGGGCGCCCGAAGAAGCACGCGATTGCCAGGCACCAGGCCCATGTTGTGTACCAGCACGTTGGCAATCCGGTTGGATTTGTCCTGCAAGTCGGCGTAGGTCCAGCTCAGTCCTGGCGCCCGGATGCACACCCGATCACCATGGCCATTGGCCAGGTGCCGGTCCAGCAACTCGTCGGCGCAGTTGAGCTGCTCTGGAAATTGCAGCTCTGGCAACTCGAAAAGGTAATCCGGCTGCAGCTCCGGGGGAGGCAGGTGATCGTGGGCAAAGGTGTCGATGTGTGCAGTGGGCATGACGCTTATCCTGGTTCAGCTGGAGGGTTGTCAGTCAGGTGTGCCCATCAATTTGAGCAATTCACGCGCAATGATGAGCTGCTGGACCTCGGTCGCGCCCTCGTAAATTCGCAGCGCCCGGATTTCGCGGTACAGACGTTCGACAGGCATCTCGCTGACAACGCCCAGCCCTCCCCAAAGCTGGACCGCAGCGTCGATGACCTGCTGGGCATTTTCGGTGGCAACCATCTTGGCCATGGCGGCTTCGCGTGTCACGCTCAGGCCTTGGTCACGCTGCCACGCGGCCCGGTAAGTCAACAACGCAGCGCTGTCGATGGCCGTGGCCATTTGAGCCAGCTTGGCCTGGGTGAGCTGGAGATCAGCCAATACACCCTTGAACATTTGACGGGTGGTGGCGCGGTGCAAAGCCTCATCCAGAGCTCGGCGGGCAAAGCCAAGCGAGGCCGCCGCTACTGAAGTCCGAAATACATCCAGCGTACGCATGGCCACCTTGAAGCCCTCGCCAGCAGGGGCGACACGCTGACTGACCGGAATTCGGCAGTTGGTGAAACGAAGTCGCGCCAGGGGGTGAGGTGCGATCACTTCAATGCGCTCGGCAATCTCGAAGCCGGTAGTGTTCGCATCCACAATGAAGGCAGAAATGCCGCGGGACCCCGGTGCCTCTCCCGTACGGGCAAACACCACATAAAAGTTTGCAATGCCGCCGTTGGAAATCCAGGTTTTTTCTCCGTCCAGAATGTAGTGCTCGCCTTCCTGGCGGGCCGAGCATGCCATGGCTGCGACATCGGAGCCTGCGTTGGGCTCGGACAGGGCAAAGGCCGCGATGGCTTGGCCGCTTGCCACGCGGGGCAGATATCGCTGGCGTTGCTCAGCGGTTCCGTGCAATGAGATGGCGCCCGAGCCCAGACCCTGCATGGCAAAGGCATAGTCGGCCAGGCCGTTGTGACGAGCCAGGGTTTCGCGGATCAGGCAGATGGCGCGAGTGTCAATGGCCTGGCCGGCACCCCCTACATCGGACCCAGCCACCGCGTGTCGTAACCAGCCGGCTGCGCCCAGGGAGCGCACCAAGCCCACACAGTCGGCATCTACGTCCGGGCCATGTCCTTGCGGCACATGTTTGGCGGCCCAATCGTCCAGCGCCTGGGCCAGCTCGACATGGCGAGGCTCAAAGAAGGGCCATTGCAGATAGGTCTGATCGGTCATACTCAGTTTCCCTGAAAAACCGGCTTTTGCTTGGACACAAAAGCATGGTAAGCACGGGAATAGTCTTGCGTCATCATGCAGATCGCCTGGGCCTGAGCCTCGGCCTCAATGGCCTGCTCAATCGTCATGGACCATTCCTGGTGCAGCATGGTTTTGGTGATGCCGTTGGCAAAAGAGGGGCCTGCCGTCAGACCCGCTGCCAGTTTGAGCGCCTCGCTCAACAACTCTTCGGGCGAGCAAAGTCGGTTGAAAAACCCCCAGCGCTCGCCTTCTTCTCCACCCAGCACGCGTCCGGTGTAGAGCAGTTCGCTGGCGCGTCCCTGCCCGACGATACGAGGCAGGATGGCACATGCACCCATGTCGCAACCTGCCAGCCCAACCCGGTTAAACAGAAAGGCAGTCTTGCTTCTGGGCGTGCCCAGGCGCAGGTCGGCGGCCATGGCCATGATGGCACCTGCTCCAGCACATACCCCGTCCACCGCCGCAACAATGGGTTGAGGGCAAGCGCGCATCATCTGCACCAGCTCACCCGTCATGCGGGTGAACATCAGCAATTCGGGCATCGGCAAGTCAATCAGCGGTCCAATGATTTCATGCACATCGCCGCCCGAGCAAAAATTGCCACCCGCGCCAGTCAGGACCACAGTTTTCACATCATCTGCCAATTTGAGCTGGTGGAACAGGTCACGCAGTTCGGCGTAGCTGTCAAAGGTCAGAGGGTTTTTGCGCTCAGGACGGTTGAGGGTGATGGTGCCCACGCCCTCCTGCACTGACCACAGGAAATGGGAGGCCTGGTAATTGGCCATGGGTCGGCGGTTGCCCGCCAGCAGCGTGGGATCAATGGTTTTGCTCATGGGGTTGCTTTCAGGTTCATGGCTTTGGTGGGTGGGGTGTTGTGGGCGTGATTTGCGTCAGGTGCACTCGCAGTTGTCCCAGCATGGTGTAGAGGTTTTCTTTGAAGGAGCCGTCCAGCTCTTCAAACATGGCGCTGAGCCAGGCCTCATGGGCCTGGGCCATGCTGGAAAATTCTCTTCTGCCTATCGCGCTCAAACGAACGATCGTTGCACGCCGGTCTTGAGGATCGGGCAGGCGTTCGACCCAGCCATCAGCCACCAACTGGTCCGTCAGGCCGGTCACATTACCACCGGTGACCATCAGGTAACGTGTCAGGACGTTCATGCGCAGACCGTCGGGGTTGCGTTCCAGCTGTGCAAGGTAATCAAACCTGGGCAACGTGGTTCCAAACTGCAGTCGCAGACGGGTACGGATATCCTGCTCAATCTGCGTGCTGCATGACAGCAGGCGCAGCCACAGCCGAATGGCAAGATGGTCCTCTCTGGCCACTTGAGCTTCGCGGCCAATCTGCGCGTCATCAAGCACGGGCGCGGGTGTTGGAGCAAGCCCTGGCATCACATCACTTCTCCACCGCTCACCGAGATTGACTGCCCATGGATTGATGCGGCTGCCGGCGAGCAAAGCCACAGGACTGCATCGGCCACCTCTATAGGCTGCACCAGTCGGCCTTGCGGATTTTGACGTGCGAAATCTGCGCGGGCCTGTTCCAGGGTTCGTCCCGTCTTGGTCATGACGTTCTCCAGGCTTTGCGTCAGCAGGTCGGATTCGGTATAGCCCGGGCAAATGGAATTCACAGTGATCGCCTTGCGCGCGACTTCCAGCGCGAGAGATCGCGTCAGCCCGATCACGCCATGCTTGGCGGCCGAATAGGCTGCAACGTATGCGTAGCCGCGTTGTCCTGCCGTGCTCGCGATGTTGCACACGCGCCCCCAGCCCTGGCTGATCATGTCAGGCAGCGCAGCTCGTGTGCAAAAGAACGTGCCGCTCAGGTTGACAGCCAGCATGCGTGCCCATAACTCATCATCCGTTCGGGTCAGTGGTGCACTCTCGGCCTGTCCCGCGTTGTTCACAAGGATGTCCACTGGGCCCATGGCTTGGCGTGCGTCTGCAAAGGCAGCATTGACGACAGCCGGGTCGGTCACATCGCAGACTACAGCACGGGCCATGGCCGAGCTTGGCAGTGTGTCGGCCAGAGCCTGCAAGGTGGAGAGCTGGCGTCCCATCAGCGTCAATCGCGCACCTCGAGCGGCAAGTTGTTCTGCAATTGCCGCGCCAATGCCACGCGACGCACCGGTGACCACCGCGTGACGGCCTTGCAGGGCCTGGATCGAATCAGTCATTACTCAGCCTTTCGTACCAGCAGCTTGCATGGTCTTTTCGCGAGCGAAATTGGCTTCCATCTGCATCTTGGCAGAACGATATTGCTTCGGCCATTCGATCGCGGTGTAACCAATCTTTGCCGCTTCGGTCAAGGTCCAGGCCGGGTTGGCCAGGTGGGGCCTTGCTACTGCGCACAGGTCCGCACGCCCGGCAGCGATGATGCTGTTGACATGATCAGCTTCGCTGATGGCCCCCACGGCAATGGTCGGTATGTCAGCCATCTGACGCACGCGGTCGGCAAAGGGTGTCTGGAACATACGGCCGAAAGTGATTTTTTCCTGCTTGCTGACCTGTCCGGAGGAACAGTCGATCATGTCCGCGCCGGCAAGCTTGAACGCCTGAGCTATGGTCACTGCGTCAGCCGGGGTGATGCCGCCTTCCACCCAGTCGTGGGCTGAAATTCTGACCGATATGGGTTTATCTGCCGGCCAGGTGTTGCGCACAGCGGTAAATACCTCTAGCGGGTAGCGCAGCCGATTGCTCAGGCTGCCGCCATATTCATCGCTACGCCGGTTGGTCAGGGGGGAAATAAAGCTTGAAAGCAGATAACCGTGCGCACAGTGCAATTCCAGCCAGTCGAAACCGGCCATCGCGGCCCGCCGGGTGGCAGCCACGAAATCCTCCCTGACCTTGTCCATGTCAGCCCGCGTCATGGCTTGCGAGACCTGACTTTCCCCTTTCAGATATTGTTGTGGCGACGCACTGACCAGAGGCCAGTTTTCCTCGGTATCGCTGGGCAGCAGGGGTTTGTCAATGCCCTCCCAGGCACGTCGGGTCGAGCCTTTGGCGCCCGCATGGCCAATTTGAGCTGCGATCTTGGCATCGGTATAGGTATGTACCCAATCCACAATGTGTTGCCAGGCGTCGCCCTGTTCATCGGTCCACAGGCCGGGGCAGCCGGGCGTGATGCGTGCATATGCACTGGTGCAGATCATCTCGGTGAACACCAAGCCAGCTCCACCCATGGCACGTGCGCCTAGATGAACCAGGTGGTAGTTCCCAACCAGACCATCCACGGCGCTGTACTGCGCCATGGGCGACACCACGACGCGGTTCTTGAGCTTCACTGCGCGCACACGGTAGGGCGCGAACATGGGTGGCACGGGTTTGGCGGCGGCCAGCTCTGCGCCAGTCAGGCCAGCACGCTCGGCAAACCAGCGTTCATACCCTTCGAGCCAGTGCTGGTCGCGCAGGCGCAGGTTCTCGTGGCTGATGCGCTGGCTGCGTGTGAGCATCGAGTACATGAACTGCTCTGGCTCCAGTTGATCGCAGTAGCGCTCGCCACACACTTCGAACCATTCCATGGCGTTCCATGCCGCATTTTGCAGACGCAGAGTCTCTACCCGACGCAGTTCCTGGTAAGCCGTCAACACCTTGGGCAGCTTTTCGGGGCGATCACCCAGAAGTTGGAACTGGCGTGTGAGTTCAATTGCATCCTCAATGGCCAGCTTGGTACCGGACCCAATGGCGAAGTGAGCTGTGTGAACAGCATCGCCCATCAACACCACATGGCTTCCGTTGGCGTTTTTAAGCCACCACTGTTCGCACACCACGCGCTGGAAGTTCAACCAGGCCGAACCACGCAAGTGGCGCGCATTGGTCATCAACTTGTGACCCTGCAAGGTATCCTTGAAGAGGTTTTCGCAAAAGGTAATGGATTGCTCCTGGTCGGCCTGATCCAACCCACTGGCTTTCCAGACACCTTCAGGGCATTCCACGATGAATGTGGTGGTGTTCTCATCGAACTTGTAGATATGGGCCTGAAACCATCCCTTGTCGGTTTTCTGGAAATCAAAGGTGAAGGCGTCGTACAAACGGTTCGTCCCAAGCCAGATGTAGCGGTTTGGCCTTGTGATGATGTCGGGCTTGAACACTTCAGCATATTTGCCTCTGATGCGTGAGTTGATGCCGTCGCAGGCGATGATCAGGTCGGCATCAGGGTAGTCCAGGTCAGAATTGGCCTCAGTCTCAAACACCAGTTGCACGCCCAGGCGCTCGCAACGTGCCTGCAGGATATTGAGCAACTTTTTGCGACCGATCCCCACAAATCCGTGCCCGCCTGAGCGGATGGTACGGCCCTTGAACAGCAACTCGATATCGTCCCAGTGGTTGAAAGATTCCTGTATTTCACCGGCAGTTTGCGGGTCCCACTGGCGCATGTTGTCCATGGTTGCATCAGAAAACACCACGCCCCAGCCAAAAGTGTCGTATGGTTGATTTCGTTCAACCACTGTCACATCGTGCGCCGCATCCAGCTTTTTCATCAAAAGGCCCAGATATAGGCCAGCAGGGCCGCCACCGATACAAACGATCTTCACTTGGAGTCCTTTCAGGCCAGTGAGCCCTCAAAAGGTTTATTTTTAAATAATTTAACTATAAACAATTTTTTCGGGCGCTACAAGCAAGGCTTTTGCAAGCGAGTCAGAAGAGAATTTTTGATGTAAAACCTTAGGGGGCATCCCGGCAGAGGGTATTGAAAAGCTTCAATGACCAAAGTGTCCAGATAGTTCGAGCGAACAGGACGAATGGACCAGGCTGACAGGATGCAGAGATTGATCTGGACTATCCAGCACAGGTTGGTGCTTCGCATCTGCCCTGGGGCCTGATGGTATGACGCAGACGGTATGCAGACCGGGCCCGCTTCAAGGTGGCAAGTGCAGGCAGAAGGTGAGGAAGGGTCAGGCGTGAAAAGGTTCGTCCAAGCGGGGCGGGGCAGCAAAGAAAAGGCCCGCCGAAGCGGGCCATCCAAGAAAAGGGCTGGGCAGGGGTGTGGTTAGGCTCAGGCTTTGGCAGCCCGCAGCTTGAGCGAGAACTCGCGCAGCACGGCAATGCCGCTTTCCTCAGCCCGATGGCACCAGGCCTGCAGGTCGGCCAGCAGCTGCTCGCGGCTGCGCGAGGTGTTGAGCCAGAGCTGGCGCAGCTCTTCACGCATGGTTACCATCTGGTCCAGCACCGGTGAGGCCGCGCGCGCCTTATCAAGCTCGGCCACCGCGGTCATCGGCACTTTTTCGGTATCACGATGCAGCCAGCGGTTGGCGGCCTGCAGCATGCTGGCTTCGGCGCTGAGGGCTTTGAGCTGGGTCAGTTCTTGTTGCAGGGCCTGGCGCATGCTCAGGGCATAGCCGGCCATCACTTCGTAGCGGTGCGCGATCAGGGCTTCGAGGGTTTTGTCGTCGGCCACCGGCTTGATGCTGCCGAAGGCCAGCTTGGGCGGGGTCTTCTTCACCCGGGCCAGGCCCAGGGCACTGAGCGCGCTGATGTAGAGCCAGCCAATGTCAAACTCATAGGGCTTGACCGAGAGCTTGGCCGAGGTGGGGTAGGTGTGGTGGTTGTTGTGCAACTCTTCACCGCCAATCAGGATACCCCAGGGGCTGAGATTGGTGCTGGCGTCGGGCGCCTCAAAGTTGCGGTAACCCCACCAGTGGCCAAAGCCGTTGATGACGCCGGCAGCGGTCACCGGAATCCAGGCCATCTGCACTGCCCAGACCGCCAGGCCGGCTGCACCAAACAGGGTGAGGTCAATAATCATCATCAGCCCCACGCCCTGCCAGGAGTAGCGGGTGTAGAGGTTGCGCTCGATCCAGTCGTCCGGGGTGCCGTGGCCATAACGGGCCATGGTTTCCTTGTTTTTGGATTCGGCCCGGTAGAGTTCGGCGCCTTGCCAGAACACTTTCTTGATGCCAAAGATTTGCGGGCTGTGGGGGTCACCTTCCTGCTCGCACTTGGCGTGGTGCTTGCGGTGAATCGAGGCCCACTCCTTGGTGACCTGACCGGTGGTTAGCCACAGCCAGAAGCGAAAGAAGTGCGAGGGAATGGGGTGCAGGTCCAGGGCGCGGTGGGCCTGGCAACGGTGCAAAAAGATGGTGACGCTGGCAATGGTGACATGGGTCATGGCCAGGGTGAAGAGCACGATCTGCCACCAGGCCAGTTGCCAGGTTCCGTGGGCCAGCCAGTCGATCAGCGCGTTGAGCACAGCCCAGTCAGGTAACAGCATAGTTGGAGTCTCTCTTGAGTCGGTAGCAACAAGGTGGCCCTGCCACCGCTAAACACAAGGGTGGCTCAGCCACCAATAAAAAAATATGGTGGCTTTGGCACCCTAAGGCCCTGAATTTTAAGGGTTTTTGAGTTTTTGCGCTTGCTTGATTGGCCCACCCGGGGTGAGGGTGTCGCAAAAAACTCAGTTTTTCTGCCAAATTGCGGCAAAAAAGCCGTCGGTTTGGTGCAGATGAGGCCAAAGTCGCAAATATTGGCGTCCATCACTGCCACCACTGCACAGGCTGGCGGGCGATGCCAGCTTGAGCCCAGCCAGCAGGTCGGCCACCGGCAGCACGCTGAAATCGGGGTGGGCGGTGCTGAAGGCGCTGGCAATGTCTTCGTTTTCCTGGGCCAGCAGGCTGCAGGTGGCATAGACCAGGCGCCCCCCCGGCTTGAGCAGGCGCGCCGCACTGCTGAGGATGGCCGCCTGCTTGACCGCCATTTCCTGCAACGCTTGGGGCCCCTGGCGCCATTTCAGGTCGGGGTTGCGGCGCAGGGTGCCCAGGCCCGAGCACGGGGCATCGACCAGCACGCGGTCGATCTTGCCGGCCAGGCGCTTGATGCGATCGTCGCGCTCATGGGCAATGGCCGCGGGGTGCACATTGGACAGGCCGCTGCGCGCCAGCCGGGGCTTGAGCGCATCGAGCCGGTGCGCTGAGATGTCAAAGGCGTAGAGCCGGCCGGTGTTGCGCATGGCCGCGCCGATGGCCAGGGTCTTGCCCCCGGCACCGGCGCAGAAGTCCACCACCATCTCGCCGCGGTGGGCATCGAGCAGCAGCGCCAGCAGTTGCGAGCCTTCGTCCTGCACCTCAATGGCACCACGGGTGAAGGCCTGCAGCTTGTTCAGCGCGGGCTTGCCATCAACGCGCAGCCCCCAGGGGGAGTAGGGCGTGAGCTCAGCCCGGATGCCGGCGGCCTGCAATTCTTTTTGCACGGCCTCACGCTTGGCCAGCTGGGTGTTGACCCGCAAGTCCAGCCCGGCGCTCTGGTTGAGGCTGTCCACCAGGGGCCAGAACTGCTCGCCCAGTTGTTCGCTTAGTGCCTGGGCCAGCCAGTCGGGCAGGTTGTGCCGGTGCTGGTCAAGCAGCTGGCCGGGCTGCACCTGGTCGCACTGTTGCAGCCAGTGGGCCTCGGCCTCGCTCAGGGCAGCGCGCAGCAACTCGCGCGGCGCGGCAAACCCAAGGATGGCCAGGCGGCGCTCTTTGGGGCCGCTGCCGGAATGGGCCAGTTTTTCAAACCGCAGTTTCTGGCGCAGCACGGCATACACCGTCTCGGCCAGGGTGGCGCGCTCGCGTGGCCCCAGGGCGCGGTGGTCACGAAAGTAGCGCGACACGATGGCGTCAGCCGGGTGGTCAAATTTGAGGACCAGCCGAACCAGTTCGGTGCACAGGTCCAGCAGGGCTTTTGGATGCATGGGGGTGTGTCTTGAATTTGACCTAGGATTGTCCCATGGCACAAGACGATCTCCCGCCCCTTCCCACCATCCGGCCAGGCCGCTACCGCCACTACAAGGGCCTGCTCTATGAGGTGTTCGGCACCGCACGGCACAGTGAGACGCTGGCGCCGATGGTGGTGTACCGCGCCCTGTATGGCGAGCAGGGGCTGTGGGTGCGGCCCTTGGCGATGTTTGAGGAAACGGTACAGGTTAACGGGCAGATGCATCCGCGCTTTGCCTGGCTGGGCCCGGCCCAGCAGCCGTAGCTATAGCTGCGCCAGCAGTTGGGCGATGGCGCGCGGGTAGATCAGGTGCTCCTGGGTGAGCACGCGGGCGGCCAGGCTGGCCTCATCATCGTTGGGCAACACCGGCACCACAGCCTGGGCCAGGATGGGGCCGTGGTCCAGTTCGGCTGTGACCAGGTGGACGGTGGCGCCGGCAAACTTGCAGCCAGCCTCGATGGCGCGCCGGTGGGTGTGCAGGCCGGTAAAGGCTGGCAGCAGCGAGGGGTGGATGTTGAGCAGCCGGCCGCTGTAGTGCGCCACAAAGCCGGGCGTGAGAATGCGCATAAAGCCTGCCAGCACCACCAGCGTGGGCTGATGGCTGTCAATGCTTGCCATCAGTTGGGCGTCAAACGCCTCTCGTGTTGGGTACTGGGTGTGGTCAACGACCTGGGTGGCAACACCGTGGGCTTGGGCGATGGCCAGTCCCCTGGCCTGCGCCTGGTTGCTGATGACGGCGGCCACGCGCGCGCCCAGCCGCTCAGGCCAATGGTCGCGCTGGGTCGCCTGCACGATGGCCTGCATGTTGGAGCCGCCGCCGGAGATCAGGATCACGATATTTTTCATGGGCAGGGCCGATTATCCAGCGAGTCCACAGCAGGTCGGTCCGCTTGCATGGTGCATACTTTCGCACTTGCGTTGGTCGGGCGGCCCGCAGCTGCGGCCGGTCAACCGAATAAACTGCTGCAGTGGTTGCGGTAATCGCCGCAGTTATCGCTGTCGTCGTAGTTTTTGCAATTGTTGCAGTCGTTGGAGCGTCTCCCATGGATTTGGCATTTACCCCCGAGGAACAACAGTTTCGCGAAGAAGTTCGCGCCTGGGTCCGCGCGAATCTGCCCGCTGAAATTTCGCACAAGGTGTTTCAGGCCCTGCAGCTCAGCCGCGATGATTTGCAGAACTGGGCGCGCATTCTGGGCAAGCAGGGCTGGCTGGCCTGGGGCTGGCCCAAGGCCTTCGGCGGGCCGGGCTGGAATGCCGTGCAAAGGCACCTGTTCGAGGAAGAATGCGCTCTGGCCGGGGCGCCGCGGGTGGTTCCGTTTGGCCCGGTGATGGTGGCGCCGGTGATCATGGCCTTTGGCACGCCCGAGCAGCAGCAGCGCTTTTTGCCCGGCATCGCCAGCGGTGAGGTGTGGTGGAGCCAGGGTTACAGCGAGCCCGGCTCGGGCTCGGACCTGGCCTCGCTCAAGACGCGCGCCGAGCGCCAGGGCAATCACTACCTGGTCAATGGCCAGAAGACCTGGACCACGCTGGGCCAATACGGCGACTGGATCTTCTGCCTGGTGCGCACCAGCACTGAGGGCAAGCCACAGACCGGCATTTCATTTCTGCTGATCGACATGAAATCGCCGGGGGTGACGGTTCGCCCGATTCGCCTGCTCGATGGCGAGTGCGAGGTCAACGAGGTGTTTTTTGACAATGTCAGGGTGCCAGTGGAAAACCTGATTGGCGAAGAGAACAAGGGCTGGACCTACGCCAAGTACCTGCTCAGCCACGAGCGCACCAACATTGCCGATGTCAACCGCGCCAAGCGCGAACTGGAGCGGCTCAAGCGCATTGCCAGGAGCGAAGGGGTTTACGACGAGCCGCGTTTTCGAGACGAAATTGCCAAGCTCGAAGTGGATGTGGTGGCGCTGGAGATGATGGTGCTGCGGGTGCTGTCGGCAGAAAAATCGGGCAAGCAGTCGCTGGACATTGCCGCCCTGCTCAAAATTCGGGGTAGCGAAATCCAGCAGCGCTACACCGAGCTGATGATGCTGGCCGCCGGACCCTACGCCCTGCCCCTGATCCGCGAAGCGATGGAGGCGGGCTGGCAGGGCGACTTCCCTGGCGGTGCGCTGGCCAACGCGCCGTTGGCCGGCGCCTATTTCAATTACCGCAAGACCACCATCTACGGCGGCAGCAACGAAGTGCAGCGCAACATCGTGGCCCAGACCCTGCTGGGGTGAGCCCGGGAGAACAGACATGGATTTTGATTTTTCAGATGACCAGACGCAGTTGCGCGACGCGGTGCGCAAGTGGGTGGAGCGCGGCTACGGCTTTGAGCGGCGTCGCGCAATTGTCCAGGCGGGGGGCTTTTCACGCGAGGCCTATGCAGAACTGGCCGAACTCGGCCTGTGCGGCCTGACGGTCGATGCAGACTTTGGCGGGCTGGACATGGGCCCGATCGAGGCCATGGTGGTGATGGAGGAGCTGGGGCGAGGCCTGGTGCTGGAGCCGCTGACCCAGACGCTGATGGCCAGCACCGTGCTGGGCGCTTACGGCCTGGCCAGCCTGAAGGCCAGCTGGCTGCCGCGCATGGCTTCGGGCGAGGCCCTGGTGGTGCTGGCACAGCAGGAGCGCCAGATGCGCTTTCGTCTGGATGTCTGCCAGGCCAGCGCCGTGCGCGCCGGTTCGGGCTGCAGCGTGAGCGCCACCAAGCACCTGGTGAGCGCGGGTGATACGGCCGACGCTTTTTTGGTGCCGGCGCGTCTGAACGATCAGCTGGCGCTGTTTCTGGTTGAGCGCCAGGCGCAGGGCGTGAGCACGCGGGGCTACGGCACGCAGGACGGCGCGCGCGCGGCTGACCTGGTGCTGACCAATGCACCGGCGCAACTGGTGACGCTAGACGGCCTGCTGGCCCTGGAGCACGCGGTGGACTGCGGGATTGCCGCGCTGTGCGCCGAGGCGGTGGGTGTGATGGATAAAACCATGCAGGCCACCCTGGAGTACCTCAACACGCGCAAGCAGTTTGGCGTGGCGATCAGCTCGTTTCAGGCCTTGCGGCATCGGGTGGCTGACATGAAGATGCAGCTGGAACTGGCGCGCTCCATGAGTTATTACGCCAGCTTGAAGCTCAACGCACCGGCCCCGGAGCGGCGCCGTGCCCTGGCCCGGGCCAAGTACCAGATGGGTCAATCGATGCGCTTTGTGGGCCAGCAGGCGGTGCAGTTGCATGGCGGGATCGGGGTGACTGACGAATACATTGTCAGCCACTACTTCAAGCGGCTGACCCAGATGGAATTGACTTTTGGTGACAGCCTGCACCAACTGGGTGAGGTGTCGTCGCGCATGCAGGACAGCGCAGGGGTGTTCGCCTGAGGGGTGTTTTGCAAGGGCGGAACCCGCGCGCCTCAGGCATGAATGGGCGGCCTGAGTGCGGGAGTTTGGTGCGGACGTCGCGCTGTCTATGCCCTGTCTTTGCGCGGCGGTCGCGCGAAGGTGCTAAATCAGCAGCCTGGATGACTTGGGCACATGCGCCATCAGGAATTCCATCTGGTCGGACAGGATGCGCCGGTTACGCAGGATGAAGTCTTCCCACAGGCTGGGCACATAGGGCGCATAGAGCAGGGGCATGCCGGCCTGCTCGGGGGTGCGGTGGCTCTTGCGGTGGTTGCAGGCGCGGCAGGCGGTGACCACGTTCATCCAGTGGTCCTGGCCGCGCTGGGCAAAGGGCACCACATGTTCGCGGGTGAGGTCGGTTTCATGAAAGTGGTTGCCGCAGTAGGCGCAGACATTGCGGTCGCGCGCAAACAGCTTGGTGTTGGTCAGGCTGGGGCGTAGCTCAAACGGGTTGATGCTGGGCACGCCCTTGGTGCCGATGATGCTGTTGACGGTGATGATCGATTGCTGGCCGGTGATGGCGTTGTGGCCGCCATGAAAGACCGCGATGTCAGCGCCGGATTCCCAGCGCACTTCCTCGGCGGCGTAATGCAACACCGCTTCTTCCAGCGAGATCCAGGACTGGGGCAGCCCCTGGGCAGACAGCTTCAAGACTTTCAAACAAGGCCTCCTACAACAGATAAACCGGTAGCCAGCAAGAACGTGTCAAACAGTGCGAGACAATATACCGTGTTTTCATGACAGATTGCCCCAGCAGCCCCCTGACATGCAGGTGGGTGTTGGTTGTTTCCAAATCTCTGCCGGTCCATGAAGGTATTTCGCGGTATTCATCACCCTGGCATTGCCAGCGCCTGTGCCCTGACCCTGGGCAACTTTGATGGCGTGCATCGGGGCCACCAGGCCATGCTCGCCCTGATGCGTGGCGAGGCCAGCCAGCGTGGCCTGATTAGTTGCGCGCTCACCTTTGAGCCGCACCCGCGCGACTATTTTGCGCAGCTGTCCCACAACCCCGGCCTGGCCCCGGCGCGCATTGCCACCTTGCGCGACAAGCTCAGCGATCTGCAGCGCTGTGGGGTGGAGCAGGTGGTGGTCCTGCCCTTCGATGCCCGGCTGGCCGCCCTCAGCCCACAGGCTTTTGTGCAAGAGGTGCTGGTGAACGGCCTGGGAACACGCTACCTGCTGGTGGGCGATGATTTTCGGTTTGGCGCCAAGCGTGCGGGCGACTTTGCGCTGCTCAACTCGGTGGGCCCGTCCCTGGGCATGGATGTGGCGCGCATGAATAGTTATGAAATTTCCTACCCGCTGCCGGGCGCTGATCACAGAAGCCCTTCGGGTGCTGGCCCTGAGGCCGACCTGCCCGAGCGTGCTGGCCCCGGGCAGCGCATCTCCAGCTCAATGGTGCGCCAGGCCCTGGCCGAGGGGCGCATGCAGGATGTGGCCCGGCTGCTGGGCCACCCGTATCACATCTCCGGCCATGTGCTGCACGGGCGCAAGCTCGGGCGCGAACTGGGCTTCAAGACACTGAACCAGCGCTTTACCCATTGGAAGCCCGCGGCCTGCGGTATCTTTGCGGTGCAGGTGCATGGGCTGGCCGATCAGGTCTTGCGCGGCGTGGCCAACCTGGGCGTGCGCCCGTCGCTGGACGCCGATGATGTCAATGGCGGCAGGGTGCTTTTGGAGACCCACTGCCTGGACTGGCCGCAGGAACTGGGGCATGAGGGGGCCTACGGTAAAATCATCCGCGTGGAACTGCTCCACAAGCTGCACGACGAACTGAAGTACGACAGCCTGGAATCGCTAAGGCGCGGCATCGCAAAAGACATCGATGATGCGCGGGCGTATTTCGCATCTACCCGCCATCATGAGCACTGACAATTCCGAAGACGATTACCGCGCCACGCTGAACCTGCCTGAAACCCCCTTCCCGATGCGTGGCGATCTGGCCAAGCGCGAGCCGGGCTGGGTCAAGGCCTGGGACGAGCAGGGCGTTTATAAGAAGCTGCGCGCTGCCCGCGTCGGGGCGCCGAAATTCATCCTGCACGATGGCCCGCCCTACGCCAACGGGCAGATCCACATTGGCCACGCGGTCAACAAGATCCTCAAGGACATGATCGTCAAGGCGCGTCAGCTCAAGGGGCTGGATGCGCAGTACATCCCGGGCTGGGACTGTCACGGCCTGCCGATCGAGAACGCGATCGAGAAGCTGCACGGACGCAACCTGCCGCGCGACGCCATGCAGGCCAAGAGCCGCGCCTTTGCCACCGAGCAGATCGCTCAGCAGATGGCCGATTTCAAGCGCCTGGGGGTGCTGGGCCAGTGGGACAAGCCCTACCGCACCATGGACTATGTGAACGAGGCCGCCGAGATCCGCGCCTTCAAGCGGGTGATGGAGCGCGGCTTTGTTTACCGTGGCTTGAAGCCGGTCTATTGGTGCTTTGACTGCGGTTCCTCGCTGGCCGAGTTCGAGATCGAGTACCAGGACAAGAAGAGCACCACGCTGGACGTGGGCTTTGAATGTGCCG
This sequence comes from Burkholderiaceae bacterium, assembly GCA_017856435.1. Classification (GTDB taxonomy): domain Bacteria; phylum Pseudomonadota; class Gammaproteobacteria; order Burkholderiales; family Burkholderiaceae_C; genus Hylemonella. The sequence goes on along the minus strand of JAFMFB010000015.1, from coordinate 33,513 downwards.
AGCCCGACAAGCTGGCGACCGCTTTTGGCTTGCCAAGCCTGGCGCAACCCGCCTATGCGGTGATCTGGACCACCACCGCCTGGACCATTCCGGCCAATCAGGCGCTCAACCTGAACCCCGAGCTCGAGTACGCGCTGGTGCAGACCGAGCGCGGCCTGCTGGTGCTGGCGGCCAGTCTGGTGCAGCAGTGCATGGAACGCTACCAGCTCAGCGGCACGGTGCTGGCCACCACGCTGGGCAAACAGCTGGGCCTGATCAATTTCAGGCATCCGCTTTACGATGTGGATGCGGGCTACCGGCGCCTGAGCCCGATTTACCTGGCCGACTACGCCACCGCCGACGACGGTACCGGCCTGGTGCACTCGTCACCGGCCTATGGCGTGGATGACTTCAATAGTTGCGTGGCCCATGGCCTGAAGTACGAGGACATTCTCAATCCGGTGCAGGGCAACGGCAGTTACGCGGCCGACTTCCCCCTGTTTGGTGGCATGAACATCTGGAAGGCGGTGCCGGTGGTGATCGAGGCGCTGCGCCAAGCCGGTCGCCTGTTTGCCAGCCACGACATCACCCACAGCTATCCGCACTGCTGGCGCCACAAGACGCCGGTGATTTACCGCGCTGCGGCCCAGTGGTTTGTGCGCATGGACGAGGGCGAGGGCATCTTCACCCGTGACAAGGCACCGCAGACGCTGCGCCAGCTGGCCCTGGCAGCGATCGAGCAGACCAATTTCTACCCGGAAAACGGCAAGGCCCGCCTGCGCGACATGATTGCCAACCGGCCGGACTGGTGCATCTCGCGCCAGCGCAGCTGGGGCGTGCCGCTGCCGTTTCTGCTGGACGTGGACAGCGGCGAGCCGCACCCGCGCACGCCCGAGATCATCGATCTGGCCGCCGAGGTGGTGGCGCAAGGCGGCATCGAGTCCTGGAGCAAGTTGAGCGCTGCCGACATCCTGCAGCGCATCGGTGACACCAGCGCGCCCGCGCGCTGGAGCAAGAGCAGCGACATTCTGGAGGTGTGGTTCGACTCGGGCACCACCCACACCACGGTACTCAAGACCTCGCATCCGCACAGTGGCCATGAAGACGGCGGTCCCGAGGCCGATTTGTATCTGGAGGGTCACGACCAGCACCGCGGCTGGTTCCACTCCTCGCTGCTCACCGCCTGCGCGATGTACGGACGGGCGCCCTATCGGGGCCTGCTCACCCACGGCTTCACGGTCGATGGGCAGGGCCGCAAGATGAGCAAGAGCGTTGGCAATGTGGTGGCGCCGCAGCAGGTCAGCGAAAAGATGGGCGCCGAGATCATCCGGCTGTGGTGTGCCGCCACCGACTACTCGGGTGACCTGGGCATCGATGACAAGATTCTGGCGCGGGTGGTGGACGCCTACCGCCGGATTCGCAACACCTTGCGCTTCCTGCTGGCCAATGTGAGCGACTTTGACCCCGCGCTGGACACCGTGCCCGCTGATCAGCTGCTGGAGATTGACCGCTACGCGCTCAGCCGGGCCGCAGCCCTGCAGGAGGAATTTCTGGCCCACTACGAGGTGTATGAGTTTCACCCGGTGGTGGCCAAGCTGCAGGTGTATTGCTCGGAAGACCTGGGCGCTTTCTACCTGGACATCCTGAAGGATCGGCTCTACACCACGGCGCCCAAGTCGCTGGCACGGCGCAGTGCCCAGACCGCGCTCTACCAGATCACCCAGGCCATGCTGCGCTGGATGGCCCCCTTTCTTAGCTTCACCGCCGAGGAGGCCTGGCAGCTGTTTGGCGACTCCGAGTCCATCTTTGTCGAAACCTATGTCCCGCTGGGCACGGCGGATGCGGTATTGCTGGACAAGTGGCGCCGCATTCGTGAGATCCGGGATGTGGTCAACAAGGACATCGAGACCGTGCGTGCGGCCGGCCAGCTCGGCGCGGCGCTGCAGGCGCATGTGAGCATCACGGCCGGGGCCAATGACCTGGCCCTGCTGCAAAGCCTGGGCGAAGACCTGAAGTTTGTCTTCATCACTTCATCGGTCAGCTTGCAAGCTGGCAGCGAGCTGGCGGTGCAGGTGCAGACCCTGCAGCTGCAAAAGTGCGGCCGTTGCTGGCATTACCGCGAGGATGTGGGGCACGACCCGGCGCACCCGGCCCTGTGCCAGCGCTGCACCAGCAACCTCTACGGCAGCGGAGAGGACCGCAAGTGCGCCTGAGCGGTTTGGCCCTGCACCGGCCCGCTGACGGCCAGCGGCGGGCCAGCGTGCTGGCCCTGTTGCGATCCTGCGGGGCTGACTGATGGCGCGCTCGGGCAATTCGCAGGGGTTGATGCGCTGGCTGGGGTTGGCCTTTGGCCTGTTTCTGCTCGACCAGCTGAGCAAGATGCTGCTCATCACCTACTACCAGTTGGGTGAAGGCACCCAGCTGTTTGGCTGGCTGAACCTGGTACGGGTTCACAACACCGGCGCAGCCTTTTCCTTTCTGGCCGATGCCTCGGGCTGGCAACGCTGGTTTTTTGTGGCGGTGGGGGGTTTGGCCATGGTCTTCATTGTGGTCATGTTGCGCTCCCATAGCTCCCAGCGGCTGTTCAGCTTTGCCCTGGCCTGCATGCTGGGCGGCGCGGTGGGCAATGTGCTGGACCGCATCCTGCATGGCTATGTGATCGACTTTGTCGATTTTCATATCGGCGCCTGGCATTTTCCGGCCTTCAATGTGGCCGACAGCGCGATCACCGTGGGCGCGGCCTGCCTGATCCTGGACGAGTTGCTGCGGGTGGCCCGATCCAAAAAATAAAAAAGCCCGGCGTTGGCCGGGCTTTGCCAAGCGCAGAGCGCTGCGCCTGACAGGTAGCTTTGACTCAGAGCGTGAGCACAGTGCAGCCGGTGGTCTTGCGGGACTCCAGGTCGATATGCGCCTGCGCCACTTGATCGAGCGGGTAGGTCTGGTCGATTGGAATCTTCACCTTGCCGCTGCTGACCATGCCAAACAGATCGTCAGCCATTTCCTGGGCTGATTCGCGGCTGGAATTGTGCGAGAACACGGTGGGGCGGGTGGTGTAGAGCGAGCCCTTGGCCGCCAGAATGTTCAGATCAAACGGTTCGACCTTGCCCGAGGCGTTGCCAAAATTGACCGCCAGCCCGAAGGGGCGCAGGCAGTCCAGCGACTTCATGAAGGTGTCCTTGCCCACCGAGTCATAGACCACCTTGAGGCCTTTGCCGCCGGTGATTTCCTTGACCCGGGCAACAAAATCTTCCTTGGCGTAGTTGATCACATGGGCCGCACCATTGGCCTTGGCCAGGGCGCATTTGGCGTCGGAGCCGGCGGTGCCGATCAGTTGCAGGCCCAGGGCCGCGGCCCACTGGCAGGCGATCAGGCCCACACCCCCTGCGGCGGCATGAAACAGGATGTGGTCGCCTGCCTGCAGGCCACCCACGGGCAGGGTACGGCGCAGCAGGTACTGCACCGTCAGGCCCTTGAGCATCATCGCCGCGCCGGTCTCAAACGAGATGTCATCGGGCAGCTTGCAGACCGTCTTGGCCGGCATGACGCGCACTTCGCAGTAAGCCCCCGGGGGCTGGCTGGCATAGGCGGCGCGGTCGCCCACCTTGAGGTGGGTTACGCCGTCGCCCACGGCTTCGACAACGCCCGAGGCTTCCATGCCCAGGCTCAGCGGCAGGGGCAGCTTGTACAGGCCCGAGCGCTGGTAGGTGTCGATGTAGTTCAGGCCGCAGGCCTTGTGGCGGATGCGAATCTCGCCCGGGCCGGGGTCACCCACCATCACGTTGACAATCTTGAGTTGCTCGGGTCCGCCGTTCTGATCGATGCGAACGACGCGGGAAGAAATCTGGGTCATGAAAAAAATCTCCAATTGGAAAAAACGACGGACGCTAGTGTGCCATGACTGCTGCGGCTGGCAGCAGCAGTTCGCCACAGCCTGGGCTCAGGAGCTGGCTCAAGCTTGTTACAGTAGCCCTGATGAATGCACGCCTGACCCCGACCACGGCCCTGTTGCTGACTGTGCCGCCCCTGATGTGGGCAGGCAATGTGATTGTCGGGCGCATGGTGAGCGACCTGGTGCCGCCCATAACCCTGAACCTGCTGCGCTGGGTGCTGGCCTTTGTGCTGCTGCTGCCGTTTGGTTTCAGACTGCTGCGACCGGGCAGTTCCCTGTGGCCCGCCTGGCGTCGCTTTGTCCTACTGGGCTTGCTGGGTGTGGGGGCCTACAACGCGCTGCAATACCTGGCCCTGCAGACGTCCAGCCCGATCAATGTCACCCTGGTGGCCGCCAGCTCACCGGTCTGGATGGTGCTGATCGGGCGCCTGTTTTTTGACACGCCGATTTCCCGGCGCCAGTTGCTGGGGGCGATGTTATCGATGGCCGGGGTGCTGCTGGTGTTGGGGCGCGGACAACTGGCGTATCTGCTCAGCGTTCGGCTGGTGCCGGGCGACCTGTACATCCTGCTGGCGGCCATCGCCTGGGCCTGGTACAGCTGGCTACTAACCCAAACGGGCCTGGAGCCCGCAGACATCCGGGGCGACTGGATTGCCTTTCTGCTGGCGCAAATGGTATTTGGTCTGGGCTGGTCTGCGTTGTTCACATTGGGCGAGTGGACGTTCACCGATGCGCACATCGTGTGGGGCTGGCCGCTGGCGAGCGCGCTGTTGTTCATTGCCATCGGACCGGCCATGATGGCCTACCGTTGCTGGGGGGTGGGGGTGCAGAGGGCGGGACCCACCATTGCCAGTTTTTTTGCCAACCTCACCCCCCTGTTCACCGCCGTCTTTTCTTCGGTCCTGCTGGGTGAGCTGCCGCAACCTTATCATGGCCTGGCTTTTGTGCTGATCGTGGGTGGGATCGTGATATCTTCCCGTCGACGGGTCGTCCAGATCACACCCAATGCCTTGGGAGACAAATTGACATGAAACCAAACACTCTTTTGCTGCGCTGCCTGGCCTGCCTGCTGGCGGTCTCGGTGGTGGCCTGCAGCAGCACCGGCAGCTCGGTGGACCTGGGCAAAGATACCAATGCGGCAAAGTCTGCGGGCGTGTCGGCCAGTGACCTGACCTCGGCCGGACTGATTCCGCCCGGGGGCGCCAAGGTTGACTATGACAAGTCGCTGATTTTCGGTTCCGGGCAGAACTGGATCGGGCGCATGGTGCTGCAGCTCAATCAGGCCAGTAGCGAGGCCTACAACTATTTTCTTCAGCAATACCCGCGCCAGGGCTGGATGCTGGTGAGCGCGGTGCGCGGCAAGAACAGCCTGCTGGTGTTCACCAAAGCCGATCGAAGCATCACCGTGGAATTGAGCGAAGCAGGCTTTCTGGAGGGCGGGGCCAGGGCGGTGCTGACCATCTCACCGCGCAGCACCCAGCCCGAGCCCTCTGCGGCTGGCGCCCAGGGAGCGCCTCGCCGACCCTGACCGTGCAGAGGCTGCCAGGACGCGCTTAGTAGGTGCCCGGGTAAGCGCCGCCGTCGGCCAACACATTCTGGCCGGTGATGTAGCTGGCCTGCTGGCTGCAGAGAAAGGCACAGATGGCGCCGAATTCGGCGGGCGTACCCAAGCGGCCGGCCGGTATCTTGACGAACCGCGCCGCCCGCACATCGGCCATCGACTTGCCGGTTTTCTGTGCCGTGGCTGCGTCAACGCCGTTGATGCGGTCAGTATCAAAGGTGCCGGGCAGCAGATTGTTGATGGTCACATTGGCTGCGGCCAGCTTGGAGGTACGGGCCACGCCCGCGACAAAGCCAGTGAGGCCACTGCGCGCGCCATTGGACAGGCCTAGCACGTCAATCGGTGACTTGACCGAGCTGGAGGTGATGTTGATGATGCGGCCAAAGCCGCGGCTGGCCATGCCGTCCACCGTGGCCTTGATCAGCTCGATCGGGGTCAGCATGTTGGCATCCACCGCCTTGATCCAGGCCTCACGGTCCCAGTCGCGGAAGTCGCCCGGGGGTGGGCCGCCGGCGTTGGTGACCACGATGTCGAATTCTTTGCGGTGGGCAAAGATGGCTTCGCGCCCGGCCACGGTGGTGATGTCGGTGGCCACCGCAATGACCTGCACGCCCTTGGCCTGGGCCGTGATTTTGGCGGCAGCAGCCTGAAGCGCTTCAGCGCCACGCGCCACGATCACCACATTGACGCCTTCATTGGCCAGGGCTTGTGCACACCCAAAGCCCAGCCCCTTGCTGGCGCCACCGACCAGCGCCCATTTGCCTGCAATGCCTAAATCCATGTTGAATCCTTGTTAAAAAAAATCGTTTGAACCGGTCGAATGATACGGGCTGTCAGCCCCGGGCCGTTCGGCTGAAAACATAGATTCCGGTGATGACCATCGCGGTACCCGCGGCCAGCCAGTAAGAAACGGGCTCGGCCAGCAGCCAGATGCCCATCAAAATGGTGGACAGGGGGCCGACCATGCCCACCTGGGCGGTCAGCCTTGACCCAATGCGCTCGATGGCCATCATCACCAGCAGCACCGGCACTGCAGTACAGGCGGTGGCGTTGAGCAGAGACAGCCAAAGCACCTCGCTGGGCACCTGCGCCGCCTGCAGCGGGCGCAGCAGGACAAACTGGGTGATGCACAGGACACAGGCCACGCTGGTGGCCAGCCCCACCAGGCGCAGGGACCCCAGACGGCGCACCAGCTCGCCGCTGTAGGTAAGGTACAGGGCGTAGCTGACAGCGCTGCCAAAGACCAGCAGCATGCCCAGGGCCACCTCGGAGCCGGCAAAGCTGACTTCGTGACCGAAGACCAGCAATAAGCCACCGTAACTCAGTGCAAACCCAAGCAGATGGATTTTGGTGATGGCCCGGCCAAACACCACCCGCTCGAGCAACAGAACCAGAGTGGGGGTCAGGTAGATGATCAGCCGCTCGAGAGAGGCCGTGATGTAGGTCAGACCGGCAAAGTCCAGGAAACTGGCCAGGTAATAACCACTGAAGCCCAGTCCGAATACATGGAGCCAATCACGGCCGCTGAGCGGCGGCTTGTTTTTGCTGGCCCACCAGGCCATGGCCAGAAACAGCGGCAGCGCAAACAGCATGCGGTACATGATCAGGGTGACTGCATCGACACCGTAGCGATAGGCCAGTTTGATGATGATGGACTTGCCGGAAAACGCAATCGAGCCGATCGCGGCCAGCATCAACCCGGTGCCAATGCCCCGCTCAGCGGTTTTCACTTCAGCGAGACCTCTGCCCTGTGTGCGTATGGCTGGGGTTCATCTCAAAAGCCGGCGGCCTGGCCATCGCGCCGGGAGTCGCTGGCCACCACATAGCCCTCTACCTTGGGGTCGCCAGCGCGCCAGATGAACTGGCCGGAGCCAAAGTCCTGGTAGGAGTCGTTGATGACTTCCATGCGGTGGCCGCGCTCGGCCAGACCTTGCACGGTGGGGGCACTCATGCCGGCTTCGACATTGATTTCCAGCCCCTGGTTGTAGCGCCAGCGCGGTGCGTCGCAGGCGGCCTGCGGGTTCTGCTGGTAGTCCAGCATGCGCACCAAGGTTTGCAGGTGCCCCTGCGGTTGCATGTTGGCGCCCATCACGCCATAGCTCATCACCGGTTGCCCGTCACGGGTCAGGAAAGCCGGGATGATGGTGTGGAAGGGGCGCTTGCCCGGGGCCACCAGATTGGCCGGGTTCAGCCCCTTGGGGTTAAGGCTGAAGGCATGACCCCGGTTCTGCAGGCTGACCCCGAAGTTGGGTTCGACACAACCCGAGCCAAAGCCCATGTAGTTGCTCTGGATGAAGCTGACCATCATGCCGTTCTCGTCGGCAGCAGAAAGATAGATGGTGCCGCCCTTGACCGGGTTGCCCGCGCCAAAGTCCTGCGCGCGGCGCATGTCGATCAGCTTGGCGCGTGCGGCGAGGTAGCGGTCATCGAGCATCCGCTCGGCGGTGACTTCCATGCTGCCGGCTTCTGCGACATAGCGGTAGACATCGGCAAAGGCCAGCTTCATCGCCTCGATCTGCAGGTGCTGCGAGTCCACCCCGTCCACTGGCAGTGCGGCCAGGTCGAACTGGTCCAGGATGCCCAGCGCAATTAGGGCCGCGATGCCCTGGCCGTTGGGCGGAATTTCATGCAGGGTGTAGCCACGGTAGTCCTTGGCGATCGGGGTGACCCACTCGGCCTGGTAGGCCGCAAAGTCGCTGGCCTTGAGGCTGCCCCCGTGCTGGGCGGCAAAGGTCTCGATCGCCTGGGCGATCTCACCGCCATAGAAGGCCTGGCCCCGGGTCTGGGCAATTGCACGCAGGCCGCGGGCGGCGGCCTTGAACTGAAACAGCTCGCCCACTTGCGGGGCGCGCCCCCAGGGTAGGAAGGCCTGGGCAAAGCCGGGCTGGCCCTGCAACTCGGGCGTGGCAGCAGCCCATTTCTGTTGCACCACGGTGGGCAGCAGATAACCGCGCTCGGCAATTTCGATGGCCGGGGCCAGCAGGTCTTCAAAGGGCAGCTTGCCAAAGCGTTCGCTCATGGCCACCCAGCTGGCCACGGCGCCGGGCACAGTCACCGAGTCAAAGCCGCGTTTGGGCGGAGACAGGGCGTCGCCGCCGTACTTGCGGCTGAAGTAATCCGGCGTCCAGCTCTGGGGCGCGCGGCCCGAGGCGTTGAGGCCATGCAGCGCCTGGCCATCCCACAGAATGGCAAAGGCATCGCTGCCCAGGCCGTTGCTCACCGGCTCGGTGATGGTCAGCGTGGCAGCCGCGGCAATGGCAGCATCGACTGCATTGCCGCCTTGCCACAGGATGCGCAGGCCAGCCTGCGAGGCCAGCGGGTGCGAGGTGGAGACGACATTTCTAGCAAAGACAGGCAGTCGGGTGGTGGTGTAGGGATTCTGGTAATTGAATTTCATGGCATGGGGCGGGGCAGTACTACTCGCTGCCGATCTTGCGTTCGGTGATGATCTTCTTCCACTTGGCGTGATCAGCTCGCACCAGGCTGGCAAAGGCTTGGGGTGTGCTGCCGGTGGGCTCGGCCCCTAAGCGCAGGAAGCGTTCTTTCAGGTCGGGTTCGGCCAGCGCCGCATTCACAGCCTGGTTGACCTTGCTCACGACCTCGGCGGGCAGGTTTTTCGGGCCATAGATGCCAAACCAGGTCACTGACTCAAAGCCCGGCAAGACCTCAGAAACCGCGGGCAGATTGGGTGCCAGGGCGCTGCGCTTGAGGCTGGTGACTGCCAGGGCGCGCAACTTGCCGTCGCGCACATGCGGCATACCCGAGACCACCGAGTCAAACAGCACATCCACCTTGCCGCTGATCAGGTCAGAAATCGATAGGCCGGTGCCACGGTAGGGAATATGCACCATGAAGGTGCCGGATTGGGCTTTGAAGACTTCGGTCGACAGGTTGGAGATGGTGCCGTTGCCGCTGGAGGCATAGTTGAGTCGGCCCGGGTTTCTGCGGGCATGTTCGATGAACTCGCTCAGGTTCTTGGCCGGTGAACTCAGCGGGACCAGGATGATTTGCGGCGAATTGGCCACATAGACGATCGGGGTGAAGTCGGTTTCGGGGTTGTAGGGGATGCGAGGATTGAGCGCTGGTCCGATGCTGTGGGTGCTGGTGGTGGTGAGCAACAGGCTGTAGCCGTCGGGCATGGCCTGGGCGCCAGCCAATGCGCCGATGGTGCCACCCGCGCCGGGTTTGTTTTCGATGATGACCGACTGGTTCAGCTTCTTGCCCATTTCCTGTGACAGTGCACGGGACAAGATGTCGGTGGCGCCGCCGGGCGGGAAGGGAACGATCAGCCGGATCGGTTTGCTGGGATAGGTTTGCGCTGCTGCACCCAGCGTCAGGCAGCAGGCCAGCCCCAACAGGTAGTGTTTGAGTTTCATGACAGTCGTTCCGATATTTTCCTGTGCAATTTTCGCAGAGACCACCAGACCGCCAGCGCCACCAGCGGCACCGCCAGCGCCGAGGTGGTTTCTGAGCTCAGGGACCAGCCCAGCGGGGCAGCCCCTTTGGCCAGGTAGGCAATCAGGCCCACGGTGTAATAGGTGATGGCGGCCACCGACAGCCCTTCCACGGTGGATTGCAGTTTGAGCTGCAGGTCCTGGCGCTGGCTCATGGTGGAGAGCAAGGCCTGGCTGCTTTGCTGCTGTTCGATTTCAACCCGGGTACGCAGCAGGTTGCTCATGCGGGAGATGCGCTCGGACAGGGCCTGTTGCCGGCGGCGCGCCCAGTCGCAGGTGTTCATGGCAGGTGTCAGGCGCCGGTCCATGAAGTCGTGCATGCTTTGCAGGCCTTCAAGCCGGACCTCGGCAATTTCCTTGATGCGGCGATTGACCAGCGCAAAATAGGCATCGCTCGCCGAGAAACGCGAGTGGGTGGCGGCGTAATGACTTTCCACTTCGCCAGCCAGTCGGGTAAGCCGATCGAGCAGCTCGGGTTCCTCCTCGCTCAGGGCGGTGCGAATGGCTTGTGCCAGCGAGGCCAGTTCGGCCTCGCCCCGCGCCAGCAGGGCCGAGGCAGCGCGGGCCACCGGCAGGCCTAGCAGCGCGACCATGCGATAGGTTTCGATCTCCAGCAGGCGCTGTACCAGGCGGCCCAGCCGGCGGGCCGAGAGGTTTTTCTGTCCGCTTTCGGTGAACACCAGGCCGCGCGAAAAACCATCAGGATGGATGGCCAAGTCGGTATAGAACTCGGCGTGACCATCCAGCACGGTCGAGCCAATCAGCATGTCTTCCCGCAAATGGTGACCCACCCAGGACTGGCGCGCCTGGGCGTTGCCGCTGAGCACCCACAGATGCATGCTGCACAGGCATTCAAGCGGCATATTGGCCAGCCAGGCCTGGGGCACGACGGCCGAGGCCTGCGGCAGATCGCCCTCGCTGAAGGATTTGCCCTCCAGGGATTGAAGAATGGTGTAGGTGACAAACTCGGTATGCAACTCCCAGCGCAGTCGAAAGGCGCCCAGATCAACCCGGATATGGCTGGCCAGGGGGTCCGGTGGGGGCTGATGGTGATCACGCAGCAAGGCAGCCAGATGCGCGCGGCTGGCCTCATGCTGGCTGGCATCGGCCAACATCACGATATGGGTGATGGCCAGCGGCGAGCTCATGGACTCGGGGGGGCGTGCATGCACTTCGTTGTGCAGGGCAGTGCGCTGAGGAAAATACTTCATGGCTGTGACACAGTTGAAGGGGTGGACAGTGGGCCAATTGTCAGGCCAAATGATTGCATGTCGGTGTATCAGGAGTTTGACAAATGCTGGCAAGATCGTTAGGCATGACCAACATGCCATCAAGAACGGCTGCCCGGAAGAATTCGCCGCTTCAGCAATTCTGGCTATGCCAATGACGGATGCCCTTGTTCTGTTTGTAGCCGTCGTGCTGGCCGCCATCGGCGGCGATCTTTTTCTCAGGGGCGTCGTCCAGACCGCCGCCTGGCTGAGACTGCCGCCAGCATTGATTGCCACCACCTTGTCGGCTGCAGCGACCTCGAGCCCCGAGCTGAGTGTTTCTGTAATGGCAGCTACGGCCGCTCAGCCTGGCATTGGCCTGGGCGATGCGCTGGGCAGCAATGTCGTCAACATTGGCCTGGGAATGGGCCTGGGACTTCTCTTTGGGGCTTTGGATGCACCCTGGAAGGATATCCGCCGGGAGCTGATTTTTGCGCTGTTTGTTCCGATGATCACTTTGATGCTGTTGCTCGATGGCCAGCTATCGCGCGCTGACGGAGCTGTGCTGCTGGTGCTGTTTGCGCTCTGGATCACCCTGGGCGCCCGGCAGGCAATGCAACACCGCAAGACCTCGGTGAATGAGACGCAGACTTTAGCAAGCCCCTGGCGGGCGACGCTGTCCTTTCTGGTGGGCTTGTTGCTGTTGGTGACGGCCGGTCGGCTGTTTGTGAGCGGAGCCAGCGGCATCGCCGCGGCACTGGGCCTGAGCAACTATGTGATTGGCGCGACCTTGGTGGCCGTGGGCACCTCCCTGCCCGAGCTCGTGACCGTGCTGCTGTCGCGCCGGCGTGGCCAGCATGACATCGGGCTGGGCACCGTGCTGGGCAGCAACCTGTTCAACGGTCTGGTGATCGTGGGGACGGCCGCCTCGATTCATCCGATTGTGGTGTCCCCCCTGGATGTCGCCCCGGCACTCATCATCGGCCTGCTGACCCTGCTGCTGATTCTGCCGCGCAAAGACCGCATCCCTCAAGAGCGCGCCTGGTTGCTGATCGGCGCTTACGCCGTCTTTGCCGGCCTGACGCTGGCCTGATCGCGTTGGACGCCGCGTGAGAGCTGGCAAGGGTCCATGTGACGAATTGCCGCTGAGTCATTGAGCGAATCTTTATTTTCACCCCGGGTGACGGACAATCCAGGCTCATGTTCCTGATCTCCAAATTCATGGTGCTGTTAACCCAACCCCTGGTCTGGGTGGGTCTGATGCTGGTTCTGGGCCTTTTGCAACTGCAGCGCCGCCCGCAAGCTGCCCGACAGTTTTTTCAGACGGCTTTGGTTCTGCTGATGCTGGTTGGTTGGTTGCCTTTGCCGAACGCGCTGCTGCGTGCCCTGGAGCAAATGCATCCTGCACCCAAACAGATTGACCCAGTGAACTACGCTGGCGTGGTGGTGCTGGGTGGCGCCACCGAGTCGTCCTATGTGTGGGAAGGCCATGACCAGCCTGCGCTGAACGCAGCGGCTGAACGCATGACGGTGGTGCTACCACTGTTGCGCGGGCAGCCGCACTGGAAGCTGTTGTTTACCGGGGGCGAGGGCGAACTGATCGGGGGTAGCCTAAGTGAAGCCGAGCGGGCGCGTCGCTTTTTTGACCAGATGGGAGTGCCGCCAGCCCAGCTCATGCTGGAAGACCAATCGCGCAACACCTATGAAAACGCCGTACTCAGTGCCCGCTTGCCCGGGGTGGACAAAGCCCAGCCCTGGCTGCTGGTGACCTCGGCCTGGCACATGCCCCGTTCAATGGCGGTGTTTAAAAAAGCCGGCTGGAATGTGACGCCCTGGCCGGTGGACTATAGAACTGGCTTGAGCACGCCCTGGACGCAGTATTCACTGGCCCAGGGTGTCAGCCGCTGGCAGACCACGCTCAATGAGTACCTGGGTCTGCTGTCGTATCGCCTGCTTGGGCGGTTGTGATTTTTTGCTCAGTTGAGCTTGATGTGTTGCTCCACCGGGCCGACCTTGTTCAGGGTCCACTCGGTCATGGAGCCGTCATACAGCTTGGCCTGCTTGTTGCCCAGGATCTCACTGGAGACAAACCAGCCGATTGAGGCCAGATGGCCGGTGTTGCAGAAGTTGACCTGCTCGCCCTGGGTGGGGACCTTGGCCACCTGGTAAAGCTGCTCGATCTGGGCCTTGCTGCGAAACAGGCCACCCGCGTTTTCGGTGGTCCAGAGGGCTGGCAGGTTCTTGGCGCCGGTCAGGGTGCCGTTGACACTGGCCTTGGGGTTGCGGTTGATGCCCATGAACTGGTCTTCAGGCCGGTTGTCCACCATCAGGACTCCGCGGCCCATGGCCGCCTTGACGTCATCAGAACTGGCGAGCATCTCCGGACGCAACTTGATGGCGAAAGTCTTTGCGCTGGCTTGCACGGCGCCCGCCTGCACCGGATTGGCCTTGTCCTTGGCCCAGGCGGTCATGCCGCCGTTGAGGATGGACACCTGGTCGTGGCCGAATACCTTGAAGGTCCAGTAAATCCGTGTGGACCAGCCCATGTCGGCGTTGTTCTTGCCAGGTGAGACCAGCACCACATGGGTGTTGTTGTCGATGCCCAGCGAACCGATATGCGCCGCCAGTTTGGAGGTGTCTGTGGGCAGCATGTCAGGCACCTTGTCATTGCGCTCCTCGCGCCAGCCGGACTTGTCAAAGTTGGTGTTCACGGCGCCGGGGATATGCGCTTTTAGAAAGTCGGCGCCCGGCTGGGAGTCGAGCACCACCAGGCCGGGCTTGCCCATATTGGCCTTGAGCCAGGCTACATCCACCAGTGGCTCGGCAGCCACGGCGGGTTGGAGGCATAGCAGGGCTGCCAGGGCAGCGATTCTTGTTGACAGACTGAAAAATTTTCCAAGAGAAGACATGGGGGCTCCTAGTTAACAGGAACCGTAGCGTGCTCCAAAATTTTTCAATCCTGAATCCGGGGAAACCCTTTATCCGGACATTTCCAGGGACTCGGCAGAGGACTCAGGGGCTATCGGCATGGCCAGCACCTTGTCGATGCGGCGGCCATCCAGGTCAACGATCTCGAACATCCAGTTGGCACACTCGATGCGCTCGCCCACATTGGGCAGCTCTCCGCTGACCGCCTGCAGCAGCCCGGCCAGCGTGTTGTAGCGGCCTCGGTCTTCCTGGGGCAGATCCCGGATATCGAGCCGGCTTTTCAACTCATCGATCGGCATGAGGCCATCGAGCAGCCAGGAACCATCTGCCCGGGCGGTGGCCCAGGCTTCGGTCTGGGTGATTGGCTGCAATTCACCGGTGATGGCCTCCAGCAGATCACCCGGTGTGACCAGTCCCTGAACGACGCCATACTCATCCACCACAAAGACCAGCCGGCTGGCGCGCGCGCGAAACTGCTCCAGCAACTCCAGGCCACTCAAAGTCTCGGGGACGAAGACCGCCGGTTCGATGTGGTGCGACAAGGCAAGCGGCTCGTCAGTGCCCAGCTCTAGCAGCATGCCCACGCTGATGATGCCTTCGACCTGGTCCAGCGAGCCCTTGCAGACCGGGTACCAGGCGTGCGATGCCAAAGCGCCGTTCTGACCAATCTGGCGCAGGCTTTGCGTGACCGATAAATCGGCTTCAAGCCAGTCGATCTCGCCGCGCGGAACCATCAGCGAAGTGAGGGGCCGGTCATCCAGTCTGAAAACATTCTGGACCAGTTTCTGCTCATGCCGCTCGATCACTCCGGAGTCCACGCCCTCTTCAAGACTGTGGCGGATTTCTTCCTCGGTCACGCCTCGGTCGGTGTCGGTGGGGATGCGAAAAATCACCAGAACCGCCTGGGTGGTGGCCGAAAGCAAGGCGACAAAGGGCCGCGCTGATGTCGCCAACCAGCGCATGGGGCGGGCCATCCAGCGCGCCACAGTCTCTGGGAACAACTGGCCAATGCGTTTTGGCACCAATTCGCCAAAGATGATGGTGAAGAAGGTGATGATCGTCACCACCAGCCCGGTGGCGGTGATGCTGGCGACCTGCTCGGACAGGCCCAGCTCACGCAACCAATCGGCCAGGCCGCCACTGAAAGCCGCTTCACCCACAATGCCGTTGAGCACACCAATCGAGGTGATCCCGACCTGGATGGTGGACAAAAACTGGTTTGGGTGGTCCATCAGGTGCAGGGCACTTTTTGCCCCGCTATCGCCGGCTTCGGCCATGGCCAGCAGGCGGGCTTTGCGACTGGCTGCCAGGGCCAGTTCGGACATCGCAAACAGGCCGTTGAGCAGGATCAGCAGGACAATCAGTAGCACTTCCATGGAAGCCGGGTGAGAATAGACACCATGTCACTTTACCTGATCGGCGATGTGCAGGGCTGCGACGCGGCGCTGGCCAGCCTATTGGCGCAGGCGGATTTTTCGCCCAGCCGCGACCAGCTCTATCTGTTGGGAGATCTGGTCAACCGGGGCCCTGACTCCCTGGGCGTGTTGCGTCGCCTGCAGTCCTACGGTGGTTCGGCCCGATGCCTGTTGGGCAACCATGACCTGCATCTGCTGGCCATTGCCCATGGTATCCGACCGCCCCACCGCGGTGACACCCTGGATGAGGTCTTGCAGGCGACCGATCGACTGGCCCTGCTGGACTGGTTGAGCCAGCAGGAGATGGCGATTTACGAGCGCCTCCACGGTGAAGCGGTGTTGATGGTGCATGCGGGCGTGCTGCCCAGTTGGAGCGCCGAGCAAACCATGGCGCTGGCTGGTGAGGTGCAGGCGGTGTTGCGTGGCCCCGACCTGTTTGAATTTCTCTCCCGGATGTATGGCAATCAGCCAGCGGGCTGGCGGGAGGATCTATCGGGCTTCGATCGCTTGCGGGTAATCGTCAACGCCCTGACGCGCTTGCGTTTCTGCACGCCCAATGGCGAGATGGAATTTGCTGCCAAGCAGGGGGCCCAAGCCGCGCCAGAGGGTTACCTGCCCTGGTTTGAGGTGCCGGGTCGCAAAACAGCCGATGTCACCGTTGCCTTCGGGCACTGGTCCACCCTGGGCTGGCTGGCGCATCCGCACTTGCTGGCGCTAGATACCGGGTGTGTCTGGGGCGGGGTGCTTAGCGCCTTGCGCCTGGGTCAGGCGGGCCAGCGCGAGTTGTTGCAAGTGCCTTGCCCGATGGCGCAGGAGCCTGGCGCCTGAGGCACGTCTCGGTTGGGGTCAGTCTGCTTTGAACAAGGCAGCCACCTTGCGCTTGGCCTTGATGTTGGTGGAGATGGCGCCGCGGGCTGGCGCCTTGGGCGTGGCCTCCCAGGCGGGCGGCTGGCTGACGGCATCGGCCTCGTAGGGCTTGTCAAAGAATGGGTCGCGGGGTGCGGGTGGTGTAGCCTGGTAGCCAGCACTCCTGTCCCTGTCCCTTTGACCGCGCCAGCCCTGCTGCTCGTGCTGGTCGTAGAGGCGATGCCCCTCGTTGAAGCGGCCCTGGCGGTGGATGTCGGGCTTGTATTCGTCGAACTCCACCGGTTCCAGCTCGAATTTGGTCTTGATTAGTTTTTCAATGTCCGCCACCAGCTTGCTGTCCTTGTTGGTGGCAAAGCTCACCGCCAGGCCTGAAGCGCCAGCGCGGCCGGTTCGACCGATGCGGTGCACATAGTCTTCGGCATTGAAGGGGATGTCGAAGTTGAACACAGCCGGCACATCCTTGATGTCCAGTCCGCGCGCGGCCACATCGGTGCAAACCAGCAGGTCAACTTCACCTTTCTTGAAGGCGTCCAGGGCCTTGAGCCGCTCGTCTTGGCTCTTGTCGCCATGCAGGGCGGTGGCCTTGAGCCCATCGCGCTCCAGAGCTCGGGCCAGGCGGGCACAACCGAGCTTGCTGTTGACAAACACAAAGGCCTGCTTGAGGTCATGGTCGCGCAGGATCTGCTTGAGCGCACGTCGCTTGTCGTCTTCGGGCACGCTGAAGATATGCTGCTCAACCGTAGCGGCGGTGGCGTTGGAGCGGGCGACTTCGATGGTGACCGGATCCTGCAGGTAGCTGCTGGCTAGGCGCTTGATCTCGGGGGAGAAGGTGGCAGAAAAAAGCAGGGTGGTGCGCTGTTTGGGCAGAAAGGACAGGATGCGCTGCAGATCAGGCAGGAAACCGATGTCAAGCATGCGGTCGGCTTCATCAAGCACTACATACTCGACCTGATTGAGGACCGCGTTCTTGGCTTCGATATGGTCAAGCAGGCGGCCTGGCGTGGCCACCAGCACTTCGACGCCTTTTTTCAGCTCGGAGGTCTGCGGTTTCATGTCCATGCCGCCAAAGACAACCGTGCTGCGCAACTGGGTGTGCTTGGCGTACAGCTTGACCTGTTGGGCGACCTGGTCGGCC
Source organism: Burkholderiaceae bacterium (assembly GCA_017856435.1). GTDB lineage: Bacteria > Pseudomonadota > Gammaproteobacteria > Burkholderiales > Burkholderiaceae_C > Hylemonella. The sequence goes on along the minus strand of JAFMFB010000015.1, from coordinate 16,077 downwards.
AGTTCGCGGGTGGGCAGCAGGACCAGGGCGCGCACCGGGTGGCGGGCGGGTGAGGTCGAGCCATTCTCATGTTTGAGTAGGCGTTGCAGCAAGGGCAGGGAAAACGCAGCGGTTTTGCCGGTCCCGGTCTGGGCAGCGCCCATGACATCGCGTCCCTGCAGCACCACCGGAATGGCCTGGGCCTGGATCGGCGTCATGGTTTCATAGCCCATTTCGGCGACGGCGCGCTTGAGCGGCTCGGCCAGATTCAGGTCAGCGTAGCGCTGCGGGATGGGGGTGCTATCGGTCATGCATCTCAGGAGGTGAGGGCCTTCGACTTACGGTGTGTCGACTTGAGCGGCCCATTCAGGCCTGGCGTTGCCAGGGCAAGGCCGTATTATCCCCTATCCCCTCCTTGATTGCCGATGCCCGATCCCCTTGACCCGACCCTCTTGCTGGACGCGGCCCACACCGCTGCGTGCCTGCCCTATCCGGCTCTGGCCGCTGAAATTGGCCGCATGCTGGCCGATGCCAGGGTTCAGGTGCCACCGCGCCTGGTGCAAGCGCTGCCCGGTGGAGGGAGCCTGTTTGTCATGCCCGCGCTGGATGGGCGACTGGCCATCACCAAACTGATTACCTACACCCCTGCCAACCTGGGCACCGACAGACCCACGATCCAGGGCCATGTGCTGGTGTTTGATGTTGCAACCGGTGAGCGGCTGGCGATGCTGGATGGGCCTACGGTGACAGCCCGTCGCACCGCAGCCGTGTCTTTGCTGGCAGCCCAGCAACTGGCGCCCAATCCCCGTGGTCCCTTGCTGATTGTGGGAGCGGGCGTTCAGGGCCGGGCCCACCTGGAAGCGTTTGCCCTCGGCTTGGGCGTGCGAGAGGTTCGGATTGCCTCACGACGCCCGGCCGGCGCGCAGGCTTTGGCCGAGCATGCCCAAACCCTGGGGCTGCAGGCCGAGCTTGTGCTTGACCCCAATACAGCGCTTGCCGATTGCCCGCTGGTGGTGACCTGCACGCCAGCTGCTGGTGTGGTGCTCAGCGCATTGCCCCGCCCCGATGCTTTCATCGCAGCCGTTGGCGCTTTCACGCCTGCCATGGTGGAGCTTTCTGCAGAAGTGTGCGTTCATTGCGCGCAGTGCGGCAGTGTGGTGGTGGACACTCGCGATGCCGACCATGAGGCGGGCGACTTGCTACAGGCTGGTCTTGATGTGACACGCTTTGTCACCCTAAAGGACGTGGTCCTGCAGCAGCAACAGCAAGAGCAACAGCGACCCCAAGGTCGGCCGCCAGGGCCGGTGCTTTTCAAGAGTTGCGGCTGGGCCGGCTGGGATCTGGCGGCTGCGCGGCTGGCGACAGCATAAAGCGGTATTGAATCAGGTCTTGGGCAGGGTCACGCCGCGCTGGCCCTGGTACTTGCCACCCCGGTCCTTGTAACTGGTTTCGCAGACCTCGTCGCTTTCGAAAAAGAGCACCTGGGCGCATCCCTCACCGGCATAGATCTTGGCCGGTAGTGGGGTGGTGTTGCTGAACTCGAGCGTGACATAGCCCTCCCACTCGGGCTCAAAGGGCGTGACATTGACGATGATGCCGCAGCGGGCATAAGTGCTTTTGCCCAGGCAGACGGTCAGCACATTGCGGGGGATGCGGAAATACTCCACCGTGCGGGCCAGCGCAAAACTGTTGGGGGGAATGATGCAGACCTCGCTTTGAATATCGACAAAACTTTTTTCGTCAAAGTTTTTCGGGTCTACCACCGTGCTGTAGATGTTGGTGAAGACCTTGAACTCGGGCGCGCAGCGGATGTCGTAGCCATAGCTGCTGGTGCCGTAGCTGACGATCCTGTGGCCGTCGGCCGCATGACGTACCTGGCCGGGCTCGAAGGGCTCGATCATGCCGTGCTGCTCAGCCATACGGCGAATCCATTTGTCACTTTTGATGCTCATGCTCAGTTTTCCTGTTGATGCCGGAATTGTAGGCAGGCCGGCTTGACCGCAGCCTTGCTGGCAGAAAAGGGCGTTTATAGTTCGGGCTTGTGACCTGGGCTGAGGCCCGCCCCATGGGCTTTCTCAGACAGCAAAGCAGCAAGAGGAGCACTGTGGAAATCTCGTTCAGCCAAGAAATCAAGTCGCTGGCCCTGGGCCAGGGGCAGACCTTCCATGGAGAAGGCATCCTGGCCATTACCAAGGCTTTGCTGCAGTCCGGCGTGTCCTATGTGGGGGGCTACCAGGGGGCCCCGGTATCGCACCTGCTCGATGTCATGGTACAGGCCAAGGGGTATATGGATGAGCTGGGCGTGCATGTCGAGGCCTGTTCCAACGAGGCCTCGGCCGCAGCCATGCTGGGTGCGTCGATTCATTACCCGGTGCGCGGCGCCGTGACCTGGAAGTCGATAGTCGGCACCAATGTGGCGGCCGATGCCCTGTCCTACCTGGCCTCGCCAGGCGTGAAGGGCGGCGCGCTGATTGTGGTCGGTGAGGACTACGGCGAAGGCGCGAGCGTGACCCAGGAGCGCACCCATGCCTATGCCCTGAAGTCAGGCATGTGCCTGCTCGACCCGAGGCCGGACCTCGCACGCATGGTGGACATGGTGGAGCATGGCTTTGCCATGTCCGAGGCCTCCAATATGCCGGTGATGCTCGAGCTGCGCATTCGCGCCTGTCATGTGCGCGGCAGCTTTGTGGCCCGTGATAACCAGTCGCCCCGGATTTCGACCCGCCAGTTGCTGGAAGAGCCTGCGGCCTTTGACTACATGAAGCTGGCCCACCCGCCGGTGACCTTTCCCCACGAGAAACTCAAGGTCGAACAGCGCCTGCCGGCGGCGCGCGCCTATGTTCGGAAACACCAGCTCAATGAATTGTTTGAAGGCAAGCACAAGGACCTGGGCATTGTGGTGCAGGGGGGTCTTTACAACACCCTGATACGCACCTTGCAGCAGTTCGATCTGGCCGATGCATTTGGCGCGACCGACATTCCGATCCTGGTGCTCAATGTCACCTACCCGCTGGTGCCTGAGGAACTGACCGAGTTTTGTCTCGGCAAGCGGGCCGTGCTCATGATGGAGGAGGGGCAACCCGAATTCATCGAGCAGGAACTGGCCACCTTGCTGCGCCGCAAGGATGTGCAGACGCCGCTGCATGGCAAGGACCTGTTGGCGCCGGCGGGTGAGTACACCGCCGAGTTGATGGCCAACGGACTGGAAAAGTTTCTGCGTCTGTACCGAAGTGAGATGCTGCCAGCCAGCGTGTCGGGCTGGTTGAGTGGCAACCGCGAGCGCCGTGCTGCGATTGCCCAGGCGCTGGGCCAGCCGCTGCCGGCCCGTCCTCCTGGCATGTGCATCGGTTGTCCGGAGCGCCCGGTTTTTGCAGCCTTGAAGCTGGCCAAGCAGCAAGTGGGCGAGGTGCATGTGGCAGCCGACATTGGCTGCCATGCGCTGGCGACTTTTGAGCCCTTTTCCTCAGGCCAGACTATTCTGGGCTACGGCATGTCGCTGGCCAGCCGGGCTGGCGTTTCGCCCATGATGAACCGACGGGTCATTTCAGTGATGGGTGATGGCGGTTTCTGGCACAACGGGATGCTGACCGGCGTGCAAAGCGCCCTCTTCAATGGCGATGACGCTGTGCTGCTGATTTTCAAGAACGGCTACACCTCGGCCACCGGCACCCAGGACATCATTTCCACGCCCGACGAGGACGTCAAGGCGCATGCCAGCAACAAGCAGGAGAGCCTGGTTCATACCAACAAGACCATTGAAAATGCCCTGCAGGGTCTGGGGGTCAAGTGGATGCGCACGGTCACCACCTACGAGGTGGACAAGGTGCGCAAGACCCTGGTGGAGGCCCTGACCTCTGACTTCTCTGGCCTGAAGGTCATCATTGCCGAAGGTGAGTGCCAGCTTGAGCGCCAGCGTCGCATCAAGCCCTGGCTTGCCAGCCTGCTCAAGCAGGGCCGGCGCGTTGAGCGGGTGAAGTATGGCGTCGATGAAGATGTCTGCACCGGCGACCATGCCTGCATCCGGCTGTCGGGTTGTCCGACCTTGACGCTCAAGGACAACCCAGACCCGCTCAAGGTGGATCCGGTGGCCACGGTGGTCGATGGCTGTGTGGGCTGCGGCCTGTGCGGTGCCAATGCCCATGCCGCCACCCTCTGCCCCTCGTTCTACCGGGCCGAGGTGGTGCAAAACCCGCGCTGGCATGAGCGCCTGCTGGCTCGCTTGCGCCGTCCGCTGGTTCAAAAACTCCAATCCATCGCATCATGAGCACACAACAACCGGTTTCCCTGCTGCTGTGCGCCCTGGGCGGCGAGGGCGGTGGCGTCCTGACCGAATGGCTGGTTGATGCGGCCCGCCACGCTGGCTACCTGGCCCAGGCCACCTCCATCCCGGGCGTGGCACAACGAACCGGTGCCACCACTTACTACCTGGAAGTTTTTCCGGTGCCGCTTGCAGAGTTGGGCGGCCGGCGGCCGGTGCTGGGTCTGTACCCCATGTCTGGGCGCATGGATGCCCTGATCTCCAGCGAGTTGCTGGAAACCGTGAGACAGCTGGGGCTGGGTCAGGCCAGCCGCGAGCGTACCTTGGTCATCAGTTCAACCGCGCGTGCTTTGACCACCCTAGAAAAAATGCAGATGGGTGACGGACGGCAAGACAACGCCACGCTGGCGCACATCGTGGCTGAACACAGCCGCGCGCATCATCTGCTGGACATGGGTGCCCTCACCCGACAGGCCGGTACGGTGGTCAGCGCGGTGATGCTGGGCGCCATTGCCGCCAGCGGCCTGCTGCCGATGAAGCGTTCTGACTTTGAAGCTGTGATGGGGGGCAACAGTGCGAGTGCCAAAGCCAGCCTGCGCGGCTTTGCCCTGGCCTATGAGGCCGTGGAGCGCCAGCGCGCCCAGGCCAGCTATGTGGAAGGCTTGCTGGCGCCAGCCCCGGCGTCTGCCCCCAACCCGCCAGCTCTGCCAAACGCCTTCGCGCAACAGTTTCCAGTCTCTCTGCATGAACTGCTGGCCCTGGGCCATGCGCGTCTGCTTGATTACCAGGACGTGGCCTATGCCCGGCTTTATATCGAGCGGCTGCGCAAGGTCTATGAGACCGAGCAAAGCCGCGACCCGCAAGCCGCTCATGGCTTGGAGGTCACGCGCGAGACGGCCCGGTGGCTGGCGCTCTGGATGGCGTTTGACGACATCGTCCGGGTGGCTGACCTGAAAAGCCGAGCGACGCGCTGGTCGCGCGTGCGCCAGGAAGTCAAAGCGGATGCCAGCGATCTGGTCAAGTTGTACGACCACTTCAAGCCGGGCCTGCCTGAATTTGCCGCGCTGTTACCCCAAGCCCTGGCAAAGCCCTTGTTGGCGTGGGAACGCCGACGCCTGCTGGCGGGCAAGCCGGCCCTGGCCCTGCCCCTGAAGATCGGCACCCATACGGTCAGCGGGCTGTTGGCCCTGCGCGGCTTGGCAGCGCTTCGCTGGCTGCGCCCAAAGGGCAGCCGCTACGCCACGGAACAGGCGCTGATTGAAGAGTGGCTGGACAGTCTGACAAGTCACCTGGCGCAGGACTGGCAAGCAGGCCTGGAGCTGGCCAGATGCGGCCGGCTGATCAAGGGCTATGGCTCGACCAACGAGCGTGGCAAGGATAATTTGCTTCATATCATTCGTCATCTGGACCAGGCAGCAGCCATCGCCGCAGCACGAGAAGCTGCCTTGACCGATGAGGCGGGCAAGAAGCTTGACCTCACCTTGCAGCAGCATGGCGCACCAGCGCGGCCCCTGAAGGAGCAGCCGATCCGATGGATGCGCCGAAGACCTGTTGAACGCCAGCAAGCCTGAAAGGGCTAGTAGTTACCAGAATGGTTGAAGACCGCTTTGTACGGTATGCTGACCTGAAAATCACCACTTAAGCAGTCACTTTAGATTCTTCAACTCAACCACAAACAGGAGAACAGTCCCATGCGAACTTCCCTCAAGACTTTGATGGCCTGCAGTGCAGCAGCCATCCTGCTGGCCGTTAGCCCGGCCCAGGCCCAGGACAAACCGGTCAGCTTTCGTTTCTCCAGCTGGGTGCCGCCCCAGCACCCCCTCAATCCATCCCTGGTGGCCTGGGGTGAAAGCCTGAAGCAGGCTTCCGGTGGAACCCTCAGTGCCACCATGTTCCCGTCCCAGCAGCTGGGCAAGGCCTTTGACCACTACGACATGGCCCGCGACGGCATTGCTGACTTCACTTATGTCAATCCTGGCTACCAGCCCGGCCGCTTCCCGATCTTTGCCGGTGCCGCGCTGCCGTTTCTGATGTCCAACGGCAAGGGCGGGTCGGCTGCGGTGGACGCCTGGTACCGTAATTACGCGGCCAAGGAAATGAAGGATGTGCACTTCTGCTTTGCCTTTGTGCATGACCCGGGCACTTTTCACTCGCGCAAAAAAATTGTTTCGCCGGATGACATCAAGGGCATGAAGGTGCGTCCGGCCGGTGACTCGGTGGCGCGCATGATTACCTTGCTGGGTGGTACCAATGTGCAGTCCTCTGCCCCCGAGGTGCGCGAAATCATCGAGCGCGGCGTGGCTGATGCCGTCACCTTTCCCTGGGGCTCAATCCCGTTATTTGGTATCGAGAAGGTCACCAAATACCACATGGACGTGCCCCTGTATGTGACGCCCTTTGTCTGGGTCATGAACAAGGCCAAATACGACGCGCTGTCCGCATCACAGAAGAAAGCCGTTGACAGCCATTGCACCACCGAGTGGGCTGAAAAAGTGGCCAGCCAGTGGGCTGACTATGAATTTGGCGGTCATGCCAAGCTGGCGGCCTTGCCGGGCCATGAGGTGTACAAGTTGTCTGCTCCGCAGATGGCAGCCTGGTACAAGGCGGTGGCACCCGTCGAAGCCGAGTGGGCCAAGGATGTGGCCAGCAAGTCGGGCGTGGACCCCAAAGCGGTGATGAACAGCCTCAAGGCTGAACTGAAAAAGCGTAATTCGGCGCTTTGATCCTGCCAAGCGTGGGGGATGCCTTGTGGCATCCCCGATCTTTTTTGTGCGCCTGTCTTCTACATGAATGCCGTGACCCGCAAAGTAACTGATCGTGTCATCGACACGATTGAGTGGATCGCTGCGATTTTTGTGGGTCTGGTCGCTCTGAACATTTTCTTTTCAGTCTTCCTTCGCAAGTTTTTCAGTGTTTCAATTCCGGATGCGTATGACTTTGGCAGCCTGATGCTGGGCGTGCTGATTTTCTGGGGGATTGCAGCCACCAGTTACCGAGGAACCCACATCACGGTTGACCTGGTCTGGAGTGCCGCCGGACCGCGGCTCAAGCGCTGGATCGATGTCTTTGCCACCCTGGTCCTACTATTGGTTGTGGTGGTTCAAACCTACACCCTGTTTGACAAGGTCAAGGGGACCTACCTTGACCGGGTGCAGACCTTCGACCTGCATCTGCCGGTCTGGCCTTTTTACGCGCTGGCCTGGCTGGGTGATGTTGCTGCGGTGGTTCTGATCGGGGTGCGGACCTGGCGACTGATTGTTTCGCCCGAAGCCATCGCGGATCATCCAGAGCAGCGTGTTATCGAGTGAGGCCTGATTCTTGAATACCGACCTGATTGCCTTTATCGGCTTTGTGGCGCTCTTCGGGCTCATGATGTTGCGTGTGCCCGTGGGCATGGCCATGGGCCTGGTAGGCGTGACAGGGTATGGCTGGATCGTCGGTGCTGGCCCGGCATTGAAGATGGTTGGCCAGACCACCATGCGAACCGTTACTGACTACAACTTTGGGGTGATCCCGATGTTCATGCTGATGGGCGCGTTTGTCTCAGCCTCGGGCATCAGTCGCGAGCTGTTTCGTGCTGCCAATGCCCTGATTGGCCACCTGCGCGGCGGTTTGGGGGTTGCCACCATTTTTGCCTGTGGTGGTTTTGCGGCAATTTGCGGGTCCTCGGTTGCCACGGCAGCTACCTTTTCCAATGTGGCCTATCCCGAGATGCGTCGCTACGGCTATCCGCAATCGTTTGCCACCGGTGTGATCGCAGCGGGCGGCACGCTTGGCATCATGATTCCGCCATCCACCGTACTGGCGGTCTATGCCATTCTGACCGAGCAGGACATTGGCAAGCTGTTCATGGCCGGGGTGTTGCCCGGACTGCTGGCCATTGCCATGTATGTCCTGACCATCGTGATCATTGTGGCCGTGCGACCTCAATTCCTGCCCGCCGGGGAAGCCAAGCCCTGGCGAGAGCGGCTGGCCAGCCAGCGTGATATCTGGGCCCCGATGGCCTTGTTCCTGTTTGTGATTGGTGGCCTGTATGGCGGCATTTTTACCCCCACGGAGGCCGGTGGGGTTGGTGCGGCTGGTGCCTTCTTTCTTGGCTTGTTGCGTCGGCGCCTGACAAGACAGCAGATTCGCGATGCTTTGCTGGAAGCCACCCGCACCAGCGCTGCCGTGTTTACTGTGTTGATCGGGGCGCTGCTGTTCGGCTACTTTCTGACCATTACCCAGACCCCGCAAAAACTGACGGAGTTTCTGACCGGCCTGGGGCTTGGCCGCTACGCTCTGCTGGCCATCATCATGGGGTTTTATCTGGTGCTAGGCTGTCTGATGGATGCCATGGCCATGATCATCCTGACCGTGCCGATCATCTTTCCCTTGATCATTCATCTCGGGTTTGACCCCATCTGGTTCGGGATCATCATCGTGATGACGGTCGAGCTTGGATTGATTCATCCGCCAGTCGGTATGAATGTGTTTGTCATCAAGAGCGTGGTGCAGGATGTCAGTTTCACCACCATATTCCGGGGGGTGCTGCCCTTTGTCGGTATCGACCTGTTGCGCCTGGCCATCCTGATCGCTTTTCCCGCCATCGCCTTGTGGCTACCGAGCCGCATGGGCTGAGCGATGGCAATGAAGGCTGGTCCGATGCCTGGGTTGGGCGGCTGAGCTATTTGCCGGCGACGTCACGCAGGCCGACGGGATCCACCACTTGCAGCTGGCGGCCCGTCCCCTTGATCAGGCTGCGCTCCTTGAGCTGGCGCAGTACCCGCGACAGGGTCTCCGGCGCAATGCCCAGTTGCGCGGCGATCAGGCGCTTGCGTTGCTGCAAGGAAATGGCCAGAGCCCCTTCCTTGCCGCGTTCGGCGTGTTGCAGCAACCACTCGGCAAAGCGAGCTTCAGCATCCTTGGCCAGTCGGCTTACGGCCAGTTCGGTTTGCTTGCGATGGGCCAGGGCGACATCGTGCAGCACGGTTTGCACCTCGTGCGACGAATCACTGAGAATCTGACGAAAGCGTGCCATCGGAATTCTTCGCACCACGACATCACTTTCTGCCACGGCATCCACAGCGCTGCGTAGCTCCAGCACCACGCTGGAGGCATCCAGCCAGGCCGGTCCCTGCACCGAACCGAGCCGATGCTCAAGCGTCTGATTATTCAGGAGGCCCAGCGCGACCCGTCCAGATTCGATATAGATCACTGCGGTTGTGGCTTGGCCACGGCGCAGCAAGACCGTACCGGATGACAGCGCGCGCTGCTCGGTGACAGGCGTGGTGAAGTTGACAGAAAGCATGACGCATACTTTGCCCTCTGTGTGAACGGCCAGACTTGAGGCAAATCAAGCCATGGCCTAAGACGGCCCGTCGATTTTCAAAGGATCAGCAGCGCCCGAAAATCATTGACATTGGTATAAGTCGGACCGGTGACGACCAGATCACCGAGGGCGGAGAAAAAGCCGTGCGCGTCGTTGCGATCCAGATAGCGCTCAATCTTCATGCCGTGCGCGGCGGCCCGGCTCAGGGTGGTGGGTTCGACCCAGGCGCCGGCGTTGCTTTCCATGCCATCAATGCCATCGGTGTCAGCGGCCAGCGCAAACACCCCTGGCTGACCTTGCAGGGCTAAGGCTAGGCCGAGGCAAAACTCGCCGGCACGGCCGCCCTTGCCGCGCGTTTGGCCCTCTGGCAGGGGGCGTGCGGTGACGGTTGTCTCGCCACCACTAAGCAGCACGCAGGGCTTGTCAAAGGGTTGGGCATGCCGGGCAATGGCTCTGGCCATCGCCGCCTGAACCTTGCCCACCTCACGCGACTCACCCTCCATCTCGTCGCTCAAAATATAGGCCTTGAGCCCGGCGTCGCGTGCTGCCTGGGCGGCCGCTTCCAGCGACTGCTGCGGGGTGGCGATCATATGAACCTGATGGCCGGCAAAGGCGGGGTCTCCCGGCTTGGGTGTCTCCAGCGCATTGGCCTGCAGCGCAGACTGGATGGGCGAGGGGAGTTCAATCTGATAGCGGCGCAAGATCTCCAGGGCATCGGCGCAGGTGGTGGTATCGGGTACGGTTGGGCCACTGGCGATCACCGAGGGGTCGTCGCCGGGGACATCGCTGATGGTCAGCGTCACGACCATGGCCGGGGCACAGGCGGCGGCCAATCGCCCGCCCTTGATGCGCGAGAGGTGTTTTCGCACGCAGTTCATCTCGCCGATATTGGCTCCACTGATCAGCAAATCCTTGTTGATTTTTTGCTTTTGCGCCAGCGTCAGATTCTCTGCCGGCAGTGTGAGCAAGGCCGAACCCCCACCAGAAATCAGGCACAACACCAGGTCATCGGCGCTGAGCCCCTGCACCATGGTCAGTATGCGCTGAGAGGCCAGCAGCCCCGCCTCGTCGGGTACCGGGTGGGCCGCCTCGACAATCTCGATGCGGTGGGCCAGGTCTGGCGCGCGGGCTGGGGTGTGGTGGTAGCGGGTGATGACAAGTCCCGTCAGCGGCGCATCGGCGGGCCAGAGGGCTTCGACCGCCTGGGCCATGGCCGCCCCCGCCTTGCCAGCGCCAATCACGATCGTGCGCCCTTTGGGCGGCTTGGGAAGATGGGGCGCCAGGTTGTGCAGTGGCAGCGCGCGCCTGACGGCGACCTGGAACAGGTGTTGGAGGAACTGGCGTGGCTGGTGACGCGGGTCCATGGGCATTTCAGCAGTCATGGGCGGTATTGTCGCCGGTTGATCTGCCAGGCCCAGATGAGAGCGGCCCGGTCCCAGTGCCGCTGGAGCCGGGCCGGTACCTGACCGCGTCGAAACTTACTTCTTGCCCAGCCCCAACTGCTTGGCAGCTTCGGTGTAAATGCCGATCTTGTCTTTCATGAAGGCGTCCATCTGATCCACCCCGACATTGATCAGCTCAAAGCCGGCCTTGGCTGCGAGTTCCTTCATCTCGGGCTCATTGTTGATCGAGGCCCACAGGTCAGAAATACGCTTGCGTGCTTCAGGGGGTGTGGATTTGGGTACGCCGATCCCGCGGTAGGCGCCGTCCACCCAATTGACGCCCAGCTCCTTGAAGGTGGGTACATCCGGCAGCAGCGGATGGCGCTTGTCCATGGCAACCGCCAGGGCACGCACCCGGCCTTTGTTATTGACCGCGAACGCGGTGTAAGTCATGGCCCCATCGACTTGGGCGCCCAGCACCGCCGTGGTCATGTCGCCCGTGCCTTTGTAGGGAATGTAGTTGGTCTTGACCTTGAAGGCGGCATTCATGCGCTCATGGGCCGCATGGTTGGCTGAATTCAGGCCCGAGCCACCCAGGTTGATGGCGCCTGGCTTGCTTTGTGCAGCCTTGACGAAATCGGCAAAGTTCTTGATCGGACTGGCATCGGGAACCACCAGCGCATCAGGGGTGTAGTGGAACCAGAAAACCGGGGTGATGTCCTGGGTTTTGTACTGGACCTGACCTTCCAGGGGTTGGAACACGATATGGGGCAGGTTGATGCCCACCACTGTGTTGCCATCGCCTGCTAGTTGGTTCATTTGGGCCCACATCAGCCCGCCACCCGCTCCGGCCTTGTATTGAATGATGGCGTCGATCGCCGCACATTTTTTCTTGAGAACCACTTGTTGGTGGCGTGCCGAGAGGTCAGATTCCCCACCGGGTGGAAAGGCCTGCCAGTAAAGCATGTTTTTGTCGGGGCAAGACTGGGCTGCCGCCAATTGAGTCAGCAAAGTCAGGGTAAAAGCAAGTAAAAGTTTTTTCATGAAATCTCCTCGTGTGGGTGATGTGGTCTTGGCAAAAAAAATTAATGGGTTCCAGCCTCAATCCGCTGACAAACTGCACTGGTAACCTGAGCGGTGGTGGCCTGGCCGCCCAGATCGCCGGTGTGCAGAGATGGGTCTGCAGTGACCGATTCAATGACGGCCATCAGTCTGGCCGCTGCAGTGTGTTCACCCAAGTGCTCAAGCATCATCACGCAGGACCAGAACGTGCCGATCGGGTTGGCCAGTCCTTTGCCCATGATGTCAAAGGCAGAGCCATGGATGGGTTCAAACATCGAAGGGTAACGCCGCTCAGGATCAATATTGCCTGTTGGCGCAATGCCCAGGCTGCCGGCCAGCGCTGCGGCCAAATCGCTCAGCACATCGGCATGCAGGTTGGTCGCCACCACCGTGTCCAGAGACGCCGGGCGATTGACCATGCGGGCGGTCATGGCGTCCACCAGCTCTTTGTCCCATTTGACGTCAGGGTATTCCTTGCTGATCTGGCGCGCGATTTCGTCCCACATCACCATGCCGTGGCGCTGGGCGTTGGACTTGGTGACCACGGTCAGCAGCCTGCGTGGCCGACTGCGGGCCAGGTTGAAGGCAAAGCGCATGATGCGCTCCACTCCGGCGCGTGTATGCATGGCCACATCGGTGGCCACCTCGGTGGGGTGACCTTGGTGCACCCGGCCACCAACACCAGCGTACTCGCCCTCGGAGTTTTCCCGCACGATGACCCAATTCAGGTCCTCGGTGCGGCAGCGCTTGAGCGGGGCATCAATGCCAGGCAGGATTCGGGTGGGACGCACATTGGCGTACTGGTCAAACCCCTGGCAGATCTTCAGGCGCAGTCCCCACAGGGTTATGTGATCCGGGATATGGGGATCACCGGCGGAGCCGAACAGCATGGCGTCCTTGTCGCGCAAGTCATTCAAACCATCGGCAGGCATCATGATCCCGTGCTGGCGGTAGTAATCACCGCCCCAGTCAAAGGATGTGAATTCAAACTGAAAGGCCCCCATCTTTTTGGCCAGGATGTCCAGCACCGTCTGACCGGCCGGAATGACTTCCTTGCCAATACCGTCACCGGGGATGCACGCAATTTTGTAAGTTTTCACAGTGGTTTTTTCTTGAGTTGAAGATCAGGGAAAAGGGCCAGTTCCTTGGCCCGGGTTGATGGGCAAAGCTGACGCACACCAAGCGACATTATCAATAAAGTTCGGGCTCTGCGGGCTTTGCAAGCTCTGAAGGCTTTGCATGTGCATCGTAGTCCAATAAATTTTGGGGCACGCATTTCGAATATCTGAGTCCGGATTTGGGATTTTTGCGGATTTCCGGAGATTTATGCGGCCAATCACAAGGTAGCCCCGACTTATGGCACAGTGGGGTCATATCCACTGTGGGAGCTCTTGCGTGAAGTCTGCCCCTTTGTATCGACGCTTGTTGCTGCTTGCATCGGCGGGCAGCCTGGTCAACTGGCTTGCGGCCTGCACCTCTGCGCCTAAGGCCGTTGTCAGCCTGCCGCCTGTACGGCCCGCACCCCTGCCAGAACCGGCGCCCGAACCGCCTGTGGTCCAGGTAAAACCGATCGAGGAACTGCCGCCGGACAAGATCTCGGTTGCCATGAACGAGAGAGATTACCGCCGTGATGCGGCTTCCCACCTCTACAGTATGAACAATCACCGCATCTTCCAGGGCAGGTTGCCAGCCTTGCTTTACGCCGTGGGCGTGCTGCGGGTGCAGGTTGACCGCCAGGGGCGGGTGCAGCATCTGGACTGGATGCGTGCACCCAGGCATGCGCCCGAGGTGATCGCAGAGATCGAACGAACCGTGCGCGAGGCGGCACCTTTTCCGGCACCCGTCAAGATGGGGCGGGTCGTTTATACCGATACATGGTTATGGCACAAGAGTGGCCGATTCCAGCTCGATACACTGACTGAAGGACAAGCCTAAATTCTTTTGTCATCTCTTCTGCAGAAGGCCTGCCGGCAGATGGCACAATCTGATTAGCGGTCTGATCAGCAGGTCTGCCCGGGATGGCCTCGAGGGGTGTCAAAAGCTCTAAAGCCCTGTGGCTTTATTGACCTGAAGGCCTCGATGATTTTCAAGCCAGCCTAGCCAGAATCTTGCGCGCGCTGGGCCTGCTTTACCAGGCCCTCACCATCACGGAGTAAAACCAACATGCCCAAATTTGCTGCCAACTTGTCCATGCTCTTTACCGAGCTGCCTTTCATGGAGCGCTTTGCCGCGGCCAAGGCGGCTGGGTTCCAGGCCGTGGAATATCTCTTTCCCTATGCCTACGATAAAAACGAACTGGCGCAAGCGCTCAAGGCCCATGGCCTGAAGCAGGTCTTGCACAACATGCCGCCCGGTGACTGGGATGCCGGTGAGCGGGGCATGGCTTGCCACCCTGAGCGGATCGAGGAGTTTCGAGCGGGCGTGGACAAGACGATCGAATACGCCACAGCCTTGGGATGCCCGCAAGTCAACTGCCTGGCTGGCAAGCTGATTCCAGGTCTGAGTCGCGAACTGGCGCACCAGACTTTGGTGCCCAACCTTAAATACGCCGCCGAAAAACTCAAGGCCGCAGGCATCAAGCTGCTGATGGAGCCGATCAACCATTTCGATATGCCCGGCTTCTTTTTGAATTACACCGCGCAGGCCTCGGCCATCATTGATGAGGTGGGCAGCGACAACCTGTTCATCCAGTACGACATCTACCATGCCCAGCGCATGGAGGGGGAACTGGCTGCCACGGCGCAAAAGTATCTGGCACGCATTGCCCACATGCAGCTGGCTGACAACCCGGGACGCAACGAGCCAGGCACCGGAGAGATCAATTACGACTTTTTATTCAAGCACCTGGATGCCATTGGCTATCAGGGCTGGATTGGTTGTGAGTACAAGCCCAAGACCACCACGGTTGAGGGATTGGGCTGGTTCAAGGCCTTGTCCAGATAAATTTTTTCACCCCTGGCAGCGTCCATGGTGCGACTTAGAGGCGCTCAGCCAGAACAATTGCATTCAAAGAAGGAACCCAAATGAGCAACACGGCACAAAAAATCGGCTTTATCGGACTGGGCATCATGGGCACGCCCATGGCGCTGAACCTGATCAAGGGCGGGCACACCCTGTTTGTCAACACCCGGCGCCAGGTGCCGCAAGAACTGCTGGATGCGGGCGCCAAAGGCTGTGCCAATGCGGCCGAAGTGGCCCGGCAGGCCGACATCATCATTACCATGGTGCCCGACACCCCGGATGTGGAGAAAGTCCTGTTTGGTGAGAACGGCGTAGCCAGCGGCATTGGCAAGGGCAAGGTGGTGGTGGACATGAGCTCGATCGACCCGATTGCCACCAAGGCCTTCGCGCAGAAGATCAACGCGCTGGGGGCCGACTATGTGGACGCCCCGGTGTCTGGCGGTGAGGTGGGCGCCAAGGCGGCCAGCCTGACCATCATGGTGGGGGCCGACGAGGCGGTGTTCGAGCGCGTCAAGCCACTGTTCGAGCTGATGGGCAAAAACATCACGCTAATCGGTGGTGTTGGTGCCGGCCAGACCTGCAAGGTGGCCAACCAGATCATCGTGGCACTCAACATCGCCGCCGTCAGCGAAGCGCTGGTGTTTGCGTCCAAGGCGGGTGCTGACCCATCCAAGGTGCGCCAGGCGCTGATGGGCGGCTTTGCCTCATCGCGCATTCTGGAGGTGCACGGTGAGCGCATGGTCAAGCGCACCTTTAACCCGGGTTTTCGTATTGCGCTGCACCAGAAAGACCTGAACCTGGCGCTTCAAGGCGCTAAGGCGCTGAAAATGGCGCTACCGCAGACGGCCAACGCCGCCCAGCTGATGCAGGCCTGCGCCGCCTTGGGTCATGATCAGGCCGACCACTCGGCCCTGGTTAAGGCCATCGAAACCCTGGCCAATCACAAGGTGGCCCCAGACGCCTGATCGGCGGGCGTTTTCTACTCTGGCCCGTGGCAAGACTGCCCGCTCAACACAGTAGAATCAGCGCATCCGGAGGTGTGGCAGAGTGGTCGATTGCACCGGTCTTGAAAACCGGCAACGTTTTGCGACGTTCGTGAGTTCGAATCTCACCGCCTCCGCCAG
>JAFMFB010000085.1 GCA_017856435.1 Burkholderiaceae bacterium | reverse complement strand
GACTTGCTGCCCAGATCGGTGTAGCCCGCATAGGGCAGGTTGTTGCGCTCGGCCCAGTTGCCCACGGCGTCAAAGTCGATGTTGAGCATCACACACACCTGCTCGCGGCCATCGCCATAGGCAACCGCCTCCTTGATGTAGGGAAAGAACTTGAGTTTGTTCTCGACATACTTGGGGGCAAACATGGCGCCATCAAACTCGCCACCTTGGATGCGACCGACATCCTTGACCCGGTCAATGATCTTGAGGTGCCCGTGCGCGTCGATAAAGCCGGCATCACTGGTGTGGTACCAGCCATCGGCCGTCAGCGCCTCGGCGGTGGCCTCCGGGTTCTTGTAGTACTCCTTGAGCAGGCCGGGTGAGCGAACCATGATCTCACCGCTGTCTGACACCTTGATTTCTACGCCCTCAATTGGCACGCCCACGGTATCGGAGCGCACCTCATGGTCTGGCTGCAGGCAGACAAACACCGCCGTCTCGGTGGAACCATAAAGCTGCTTGAGATTGACCCCGATGGCACGGTAAAAGGTGAACAGGTCGGGGCCTATGGCCTCCCCGGCGGTGTAGGCCACGCGGACCCGGCTCATGCCCAGGTTGTTGCGCAAGGGACCGTAAACGAGAAAATTTCCAAGGCCGTACAGCCAGTTGTTGATCAGGCCAATGGATTTGCCGTCCAGCCGGGCCGGACCGACCCGACGCGCCAGGTCCATGAAATACTGGAACATCTTGCGTTTGATCGGGCTGGCATCCTCCATGCGGATCATCACGCTGGTGAGCAAGCCCTCAAATACCCGGGGTGGCGCAAAGTAGTAGGTGGGGCCAATCTCTTTCAGATCGATGCTGACCGTGGCGGCCGACTCCGGGCAATTCACCACATAGCCACAGGCCAGCCATTGGGCATAGCTGAAGATGTTCTGCCCAATCCAGGCAGGCGGCAGATAGGCCAGCACATCTTCATCGGCCGTCAGCTTGTCAAACACCACCCCGGCCTGGGCACGGTCCAGCAGGCTATGGTGCGAGTGCACCACCCCCTTGGGGTTGCCGGTGGTGCCCGAGGTGAAGAACATGGCCGCCACATCCGTAGGTTTGGCCTGATCCACCTCGCTCTGGAAAAAATCCGGGTGCTGCTCACTGAACACTTTGCCGCCAGCCACCAATTCGTCCAGCGAACCCAGCCCCTCCTCGGTATAGTTGCGCAGGCCCCGCGGGTCGTCATAAAAGATGTGACTGAGTTGTGGGCACTGGTCACGAATCTCCAGCATCTTGTCCACCTGCTCCTGGTCTTCAGCCAGCACCATGCGCACCTCGGCGTTGTTGACTGGGAACACGTATTCAGTGGCCACCGAGTCCTGGTATAGCGGCACGGGAACGGCCCCCAGCGACTGAGCCGCCAGCATGGTCGCATACAGACGGGGGCGGTTGGCACCAATGACCACCATGTGATCGCCTCGCCGCAGTCCGGCCTGGTGGAGCCCACAGGCGATCGAGCGCACCAACTCGGCCATTTGCTGCCAGTTCAGCGTCTGCCAAATACCGTATTCTTTTTCGCGCATGGCGCTCGCGTTGGGACGCTCGGCTGCGTGCTTGAGTAAAAGTCGCGGAAACGTGGTCTGCATGCACCGTCCTTGCAAATTAAGGAACAATCCTAGCCTTTAATTTGACGCTAGGTTGTCGTTTCGACGACAATTGAACGTCGAATCTTCTAGGTATTTTCCCGGCATGTCGATCGAACCCGTCCTGCATTTACGGCGGCGTCCACTGAGCCCTCGTGAACTCGGTGGCATCGCCTGGCTTGGCAAGCTCGAGCCCAAGGCGCGCGCGCTGGCAGTGGCGGAGTTGCGTGTCAGTGAAGCTCAGCCCGGCGATCTGGTCTGCCGTATCGGCCGCCCCGTGACCTACTGGTTTGGCGTGATCGATGGCCTGTTCAAGATGAGCAGTGATACCCCCGATGGCCGCAGCATGACCTTTACCGGGCTGTCGCCGGGTGGCTGGTTCGGTGAGGGAACTGTGCTCAAGCGCGAAGACTACCGCTACAACGTACAGGCACTGCGGACCAGCCTGATCGCGGGGTTGCCGGTCGACACCTTTCATACCCTGCTGGAACACTCGCTGGCCTTCAATCACTTTGTGATGAACCAGCTCAACGAACGGCTGGGTCAGTTCATCGCTGCGCGCGAGATCGACCGCATGACCCAGCCTGAGTTAAGGGTGGCGCGCAATCTGGCGGCCCTGTTCAACCCGGCGCTGTTTCCCGGTGTGGGGGAGGTGCTACAAATTACCCAGCAGGAACTGGGCTACCTGTCGGGCTTATCGCGCCAACGGGTCAATCAGGCCCTTGCAGTGCTTCAAAAGCATGCGCTGATCGCCATTGAATACGGTGGCGTGCGGGTGCTCGATCTTGAGGGCCTGCGCACCCGCAGCTTCAGCACCTCATAAGGGCAGGTTCAGGCGCACGCCCAGGGCCCAGTTAAAGCCAGGCGCGGGCTCATAAAACTGTGATGAGCTCTGGTTGACGATCACCGAGCCGACATAGCGCTGGTCGGACACGTTGTCAGCACGCGCATAGGCAGTCAGCTGCCCCTTGCCCACCGACCAGCCGTGACTGGCCTTGAGGTTGAACACCGTATACCCATCAGCAGAGTTGGCATTGGTGTCATCGGCATAGAGTCGCCCAGCGCTGATCACCTCAATACCCGCTGTCGTGCCAAGACGCTGCTTGCGCCGAGCTGTATCCAACCCCTGGTTTGCCCACAGAAGTTCACCAAACAGGAAGTGTTGGGGGATACCGGGAAGCTTGCTGCCAGAGGCAACTGATGTTGACCCGCTGGTAAATGCCTCCGAATACTGCGCATCAATGGCCGAAGCTGAGAGGCTGGCTCGCACATGTTGATTGATCAGTGAGGTTGCTGCCAACTCCCATCCCGAGCGTGAAGTTCCCGGAGCATTTTTGTAAGTGGTGACACCGCCAGAGCTACTGAGAATCACAATTTCGTCAGTCGTGTTCACTTGAAAAAAGGTTGCGTCCAATCGTGACGTTTTGGAAGGCAACCATTTGGCGCCCACCTCGTAATGCTGGCTGCGCGCAGCATTGAGAGTGGTATTGAAGGTTGAGCTTGCTATTGCTGTGCTGGTGTAAGCAGCCTCTGCCAAGGTCGGCGTTTCAAAGCCTCGACCGTAATTGGCATAAAGGTTCAGATTGTCTTTGGCATGCCAGGTAACACCGAGTACGGGATTAACTGCACTGTAGGCAACATTGCCCGACCCATCTCCATTACCCGACACAATGTAATAGTCATCGCTGGTAAAACGAACTGTGCTGTATCGCACCCCCCCAGTCACTGAAAAGCGATCCGAAACCAACGCCGTGGCCTGGGCAAACAGGTCGCTGTTCTCCGCTTGGTTGTCCTCGCTGCGCGTCGTGGTGGTCTTCTCGCCCAGCGCCGCCGCGCCGCCCTGGCGGTACTCGCGCGAGCGGTCAAATTCATAGCCGGCAGCCCAACGTACCGGAGTACTGCCAAACCGACTCTGTGCGTTATATTGCAGCCCGGCTCCGTAAAAGTTACGGTTGAGCCCGATCCAGGTGTTACCTGACTGATACTGGGTGTTGTCGCGTGTACCGTAGTAAAGCCTGGCAGTAATGCTACTGTCTGCGTCAAGCGCGTGTTGCAGGGTTGCGCCGCCCTGATTCTGCAAAACAATTTTACGCACCCTTCGTGCTTCGGTATTGGTCCCTGCCTGCTGTGGATTTGCGGCAAGCTGTGCGGCAGTCAAGCCAGCCGGATCCTGCGCCAGCGGCATATCAAACTGGTTGAAAATCAGGTTGACCCGGGTCTTTTCATCAGGTCCAAAGCTCAATTTGCCGTTGAACTGTTTGCGCTCGGTAGTGCTGTTGTCCCGGTAGCCGTTGGTGTTGAAAGTGCTGTAATCGGCCACCAGCCCTACCGCGCCAACTTTGCCAGCGTATTGCAAGTCATTGCGGTGCATGCCAAAGGAGCCAGCGTAGTACTGGGCATCCATCTCAGGTGAGTCGGGCGCCTCCCGCGTGAAGGCCTGAATTACACCCCCGGCGGCGTTGCCATACAACTGCGCCATGGGGCCACGCAAAACCTCAATTCGATCAGTAGATGTAAGGGCTACCGAAGAACCCTGGGCCTGGCCATCCGGCGTGGTGGCCGGTATGCCATCAATCAATAGTCGGATGCCTCGAATGCCAAAGGCGGTACGCGCCCCGAAGCCGCGAATCGACACCTGCAGATCCTGCGCGTAGTTCTGCCGGTTCAGAATGGTCAGGCCTGGCACCCGGTTCAGCGTCTCGGAAA
>JAFMFB010000042.1 GCA_017856435.1 Burkholderiaceae bacterium | reverse complement strand
GCGAAGGCGGCCGTACAGTGGGCGCCGGCGTCGTGGCCAAAATTATTGAGTGATTGATCTGTTGTTCGTCCGAGGGGGTCTGAGCATGTAAGTGCGCACTCCCTCGATAACAGATACAAGACAAGGAAATACCATGGCTACCAAACAGAAAATTCGCATCCGCCTCAAGGCGTTTGATTACAAGCTGATCGATCAGTCGGCCGCCGAGATCGTGGATACGGCCAAGCGCACTGGCGCAATCGTCAAGGGACCAGTGCCCCTGCCTACACGGATGAAGCGATTTGACATCCTGCGTTCGCCGCACGTCAACAAGACCAGCCGTGATCAGCTTGAGATCCGCACGCATCAGCGACTGATGGACATTGTGGATCCGACCGACAAGACAGTGGATGCTCTCATGAAGCTGGACCTTCCTGCCGGCGTGGATGTTGAGATCAAGCTGCAGTAACTGGAGTTTGTGCCCGGTGAGCGCCGGGCACGCCCAAAAATTGGTGTGGTACACACTTGCCGTACTTGGCATAGTGCGCTATACTAGTCAGCTCGGCCAAGTACCAAGGCTTACAGGTTCTGCAGGCATTGGATCAATGGTCGAGTTTTATTAACCCTCTTTCACATCAAAACGTTGTAGCCAATTGAAGTTGCAACGGTGAAGGTTATGGAGAACAACATGAGTCTGAGCAACTCCCTCGGGTTGCTGGGCCGCAAGGTGGGCATGATGCGTCTGTTCACTGATGACGGGGACACAGTTCCTGTTACGGTGGTGGATGTGTCCAACAACCGTGTGACCCAGGTTAAAACCCAAGAGAACGACGGCTACGTCGCCCTGCAGGTGACCTTTGGCGCGCGTAAAGCTTCGCGCGTGACCAAGCCGCAAGCCGGCCACCTGGCCAAAGCAGGTGTTCAAGCCGGTGAAATCATCCAGGAATTCCGTGTCGGTGCAGATACAGCAGCCAAATACCAGGCTGGTGTAGCCCTGCCGGTGACCGATGTCTTTGCTGTTGGCCAGAAGGTCGACGTACAGGGCACGTCCATCGGTAAAGGCTTTGCCGGCACCATCAAGCGCCACAACTTCCGCTCGCAGCGTGCCTCGCACGGTAACAGCCGCTCGCACAATGTGCCCGGCTCGATCTCGATGGCGCAAGACCCGGGCCGTGTGTTTCCAGGCAAAAAAATGACCGGTCACATGGGTGACGAAACGGTGACGACACAAAATCTGGACGTCATCCGTATCGACGAAGCCCGTCAGCTGCTTCTGATCAAGGGGGCCGTGCCCGGCTCCAAGGGTGGCTTCGTGACGGTTCGTCCGGCCGTCAAGACACCCGCCAAGAGTGCGAAAGGAGCGAACTGATGCAGCTCGAACTCCTAAATGAGCAAGGCCAGGCCGCTTCTAAATTTGAGGCCCCCGAAACCGTGTTTGGCCGCGCCTACAACGAAGACTTGATTCACCAGATCGTGGTGGCCTATCAGGCCAACGCACGCCAGGGTACGCGCGCTCAAAAAGACCGTGAGCAGGTCAAGCACTCCACAAAAAAACCGTTCAAGCAAAAGGGAACGGGCCGTGCCCGTGCCGGTATGACTTCCTCGCCGCTGTGGCGTGGAGGCGGCCGCATCTTCCCGAACAGCCCGGAAGAAAATTTCACCCAGAAAATCAACAAGAAGATGTACCGCGCCGGTATGGCTTCGATCTTCTCCCAGTTGGCCCGCGAAGGCCGCCTGGCAGTCGTTGATTCCCTCAAGGTGGATTCACCCAAGACCAAGGCACTGGCAGCCAAATTCAAGGCCATGAACCTTGATTCGGTGCTTGTCATTGCCGAAGAAGTTGATGAAAACCTTTACCTGGCCTCCCGTAACCTCACCAATGTGCTGGTCGTTGAGCCCCGATACGCCGATCCGGTCTCTCTGGTGCACTTCCGCAAGGTGCTGGTCACCAAGGCCGCGGTTGACCAACTCAAGGAGATGTTCGCATGAGCACCGTCCAATTTGAAGAAGGTCGTCTGATGCAGGTGCTCGTGGCCCCCATCGTGTCTGAAAAGGCCACCATGGTGGGTGAAAAGAGCAATGCAGTGACGTTCAAGGTGCTGCAGGACGCCACCAAACCCGAAATCAAGGCCGCAGTGGAATTGATGTTCAAGGTTGAAGTCAAGGGCGTGTCTGTGGTGAATACCAAAGGCAAGACCAAGCGCTTTGGCAAGTCGGTGGGCCGTCGCGACAATGTTCGCAAGGCCTATGTCACGCTCAAGCCCGGTCAAGAGCTGAACCTGTCAGGGGAGGCTGCGTAATCATGGCTGTGATCAAAATGAAACCCACCTCACCAGGCCGTCGTGCCGTGGTGAAGGTGTCGCGCGATCACCTCTACAAGGGTGAAGCCCACGCTCCCCTTCTGGAACCCCAGTTCCAGAAAGCCGGTCGCAATAACAATGGCCATATCACCACCCGTCACAAGGGTGGCGGTCACAAGCATCACTACCGCGTGGTGGACTTCAAGCGCAACAAAGATGGAATTGCCGCCAAAGTTGAGCGCATCGAGTACGACCCGAACCGTTCGGCCCATATTGCACTGGTCTGTTACGCTGACGGTGAGCGTCGCTACATCATTGCCCCCCGCGGCCTTGAGGTGGGCGCCACCATCATGAACGGCGCAGAAGCGCCGATTCGTGTGGGCAATACCCTGCCCATTCGCAACATTCCGGTCGGTTCGATCATTCACTGCATCGAGTTGCAGGCTGGACGTGGTGCTCAGGTGGTGCGTTCTGCCGGCGCTTCAGCGACCCTGCTCGCACGCGAGGGCACCTATGCCCAGGTTCGCATGCGCTCTGGCGAAGTTCGCAAGATCCACATTGAATGCCGTGCCACGATCGGTCAAGTGGCCAACGAAGAGCATAGCCTGCGTCAACTCGGAAAAGCCGGTGTCAAGCGTTGGATGGGTATTCGTCCAACCGTGCGTGGCGTGGCCATGAATCCGATTGACCACCCCCATGGTGGTGGTGAGGGGCGCACTGGCGAGGGCCGTCACGCGGTCGATCCGTGGGGTAACCTGACCAAGGGCTACCGCACCCGCAACAACAAGCGCACACAGGTCATGGTTGTGTCGCGTCGTAAGAAGTAAGAGGTACGCAAATGACTCGCTCTCTCAAAAAGGGTCCATTTGTGGACCATCACCTGGTGGCCAAGGTCGACAAGGCCGTCGCCAACAAGGACAAGAAGCCGATCAAGACCTGGTCGCGCCGCTCCATGATCCTGCCCGAGTTCATCGGTTTGACAATTGCTGTGCACAACGGCAAGCAGCACGTACCGGTTTATGTGACTGACCAGATGGTTGGCCACAAGCTGGGCGAGTTCGCCTTGACCCGCACGTTCAAGGGTCATCCGGCGGACAAGAAAGTCCAGAAGAAATAAGGAGTTGACCATGGAAACACGTGCAACCCTTCGCGGCGTTCGCCTTTCGGTGGACAAAGGCCGCCTTGTCGCAGATCTGATCCGCGGCAAAAAAGTAGACCAGGCGCTCAATATTCTGCAATTCACTCAGAAAAAAGCAGCTGTGGTTATCAAGAAGGTGCTGGAGTCGGCGATTGCCAACGCCGAGCACAACGATGGCGCCGACATCGACGAACTGAAGGTCAAAACCATCTTCGTCGAGCAGGGCACCACACTCAAGCGCTTTACTGCCAACGCCAAGGGCCGCGGCAACCGTATCAGCAAGCCCACGTGCCATGTGTACGTGACGGTGGGTAACTGAAAGAGGTCTGAAAGATATGGGACAAAAAATCAACCCAACCGGCTTTCGCCTCGCGGTCAGCCGTAACTGGTCTTCCCGCTGGTATGCCAGCAACCGTGACTTCGCCGGCATGCTGGCCGAAGACATCAAGGTACGTGAGTATCTCAAAGCCAAGCTGAAAAACGCCTCGGTCTCTCGCGTGCTGATCGAGCGTCCGGCCAAGAACGCCCGCATCACAATTTTCTCGGCGCGCCCGGGGGTTGTGATTGGCAAGAAAGGCGAGGACATCGAAAACCTCAAGCGCGATTTGGGCAAGCAGCTCGGTGTGCCGGTGGCTGTCAACATCGAGGAAGTGCGCAAGCCCGAAATCGATGCCAAGCTGATTGCTGACAGCATCACCCAGCAGCTCGAAAAGCGCATCATGTTCCGTCGTGCCATGAAGCGCGCCATGCAAAACGCCATGCGCCTGGGTGCGCAGGGCATCAAGATCATGTCATCGGGCCGACTCAATGGCATCGAGATTGCGCGTACCGAATGGTATCGCGAAGGACGTGTGCCTCTGCACACCCTGCGTGCCGATATCGACTATGGGACCTCTGAGGCTAAGACCACCTACGGTGTGATTGGCGTGAAGGTGTGGGTGTACAAGGGCGACACGCTGGGCCGCAATGACGCGCCGGCGATTGAGACCCCTCGCCCCGAAGAAGAGCGTCGTCCGCGTGGCCCCCGTCGTGATGCCCGTCCGGCTTCAGACCGGCCCGCCCGCGCAGGCCGTCGACCGGCTGGCAGCAATGCCGCGCCAGCCGACGGTAGTGACAAACCCGCCGAAGCCGCTGGTGCCGAGGCCCCGAAAACCGTCGTTAAGCGCGTTCGCAAAGTCGCCGCGCCAGCTGCAGCAGCTGACGGCAAAACCGGAGAATAAAACATGCTGCAACCTGCTCGCAGAAAGTACCGCAAGGAGCAAAAAGGCCGCAATACCGGTATCGCCACTCGTGGCAGTACCGTGGCCTTCGGCGACTTCGGTTTGAAATGTACTGATCGTGGTCGCCTCACAGCACGCCAGATCGAATCGGCCCGTCGTGCCATTTCCCGCCACGTCAAGCGCGGCGGTCGTATCTGGATTCGGGTGTTTCCCGACAAGCCGATTTCCCAGAAGCCTGCCGAAGTGCGTATGGGTAATGGCAAGGGCAACCCGGAATACTATGTGGCCGAAATTCAGCCCGGCAAGATAGTGTTTGAGATTGTTGGCGTGCCAGAAGAGTTGGCTCGCGAAGCGTTCAAGCTGGCAGCCGCCAAGCTGCCGCTGCGCACCACCTTTGTCAGCCGCATGATTGGCCAGTAATCAGGAGAATGAGCAAATGAAAACTACTGAACTGCGCCAGAAAGACGTTGCCGGCCTGCAAGCTGAGGTCAAGGACCTGCAAAAAGCCCATTTTGGCTTGCGCATGCAGAAAGCCACCCAGCAACTCAACAATACTGCAACCCTGCGCTCGACCCGTCGCGACATCGCCCGGGCCAAGACAGTACTTGCTGAAAAGCAAGCCGCCAAATAAGGACTCGACATGACGGAAGAGAAGAAATCCCTCAAGCGCACCTTGATTGGCAAGGTGGTCAGCGATAAGCGCGCCAAAACCGTGACCGTGCTGGTTGAGCGTCGTGTCAAGCACGAGCTCTATGGCAAGATTGTTGCGCGCTCCAGCAAATACCACGCCCATGATGAAAAGGGTGAGTACAAGCTCGGCGACACGATTGAAATTACTGAGAGCAGGCCAATTTCCAAAACCAAGAACTGGGTGGCAACCCGTCTGGTGGAAAAGGCCGCGGTCGTTTAAGCCCATTGCCAAGATGGGCAGCGCATGAATCAAAAACGGCTCACAATTGTGGGCCGTTTTTTTATTGGTAACAATTTTTTCGGAGATTCAAGATGATTAAAGTAGGTGACACACTTCCAGCAAGCACCCTCATGGAGTACTCAGAGGTTGAGGGTAATGGTTGCAGCATTGGACCCAACCCCGTCAAATTGGAAACTGCCCTGGCTGGCAAAACCGTGGCGATCTTTGGTCTTCCTGGCGCCTTTACCCCCACTTGTTCTGCCAAGCACGTGCCGGGCTACGTCGAGAAGTTCAATGAACTGAAAGCGGCCGGGGTGGATGAAATCTGGTGTATCAGCGTCAACGATGCCTTTGTCATGGGGGCTTGGGCGCGCGATCAACATACAGCCGGAAAGGTGCGCATGCTGGCTGATGGCAGTGCTGACTTTGCCAAGGCAACCGGGTTGACCCTGGACCTGACGGCGCGTGGCATGGGTCTGCGCAGCACCCGCTACTCCATGCTGGTGCAAGATGGCGTGGTTAAAACGCTCAATTTGGAAGCGCCTGGCAAATTCGAAGTCAGTGATGCTGCCACTATGCTCAACCAGGCGGTCACCAACGAACTGTAAAAAAGAGTAACCTGGAAAAAGGGGCCACTGAAAATTTCAGTCGGCCCTTTTTCATGTTTAGAGATCAGCCTTGAGGTAATGTGCACCCACAATCGGGCTGTGATAGTAGGGTGGAATTTCCATGAAACCCCGCTCGGCATAGAGGGTGCGCGCCGCCTCCATATCATCCAGGGCGTCAAGCAGCAGCTCCGCATAGCCTGCAAGACGTGCCATATCCATCACAGCCTCGGCAAGTAGTCGCCCCAGCCCAATTCTTCTGAACTTGGGGCGAACATATAGGCGTTTCATCTCACAGGCATTTGGGGTGTCCGCCGCACCAAGTGGTCGAAGCCCGCAACAACCGGCGATTTCTTCACCCACCAAAGCAAGCAGCAGGGTCCCCCGGGGGGCCGCATAGTCACCGGGGAGATTGGCCAGCTCATCGGGAAAATTCTGAAAACTCAGATCAATGGACAGGCTGCTCGCGTACTCGGAGAAAATTTTTCGGGCGAGCTCAAAGTCGTCCCGAGTTTGTGGAACAAAAAGCTTAAGGTCCTCAGGGCTCAAGAATGGGAAATTGGAGGTAGGGGCCAGAAATCTGGTTGGGGATGGGGCAAGGCTGTCAATGGATCAGGCTGTCAATTTGAGCAGTAGTGCCACAGCCAATGCGCAAAGGATCAGTAGCAACAGGGCGAGAGCCCGGGATCTCCAATCGTCGCGTGCAGCTTCAATCTCGTAGGTGAACATTTTGTTTCCATTCCACATGGGGCGAATCAAATTATCGTTAAGTCGCCATAGATAAAAGAAGACTGCTCCCAAATGAAGGGCGACCAAAGCAATCAAAACAAATTTACCAATGTTCTTGTGATACCAGGTTGCCAGACTAACCCAACTGCTGGACACAAAACGTGATAGCGGACCGCTGGTAGCAATCTCGTCGTCACTGATCAGGCCGGTACCAACCTGTGCAAACAAGAATAACAGCATGGTGAGTATGGACAGGGCGCCCATGGGGTTATGACCAATGAATTTTTTCTGGCCCCTGAGATAAGCGCTCAGGCGGGAGGGGCTGGGCCAGAAGGTGGCAAAGCGGGACCAGTGCCCGCCGAGAAATCCCCAGAACAGACGAAACAGCAGCAGGGTCAACAAGACATAGCCCAGCCGAAAATGCCATTGCATCTGACCAAGCAGACCAGTAACAATCAGTCCGGTGACGGTCAGGGCAAGGCCCCAGTGGAATATCCTGGTTGGCAGATCCCATATGCGAAAAGCTTGGTTCATGGCCACATACCCAATCCGTAGTTGTAGGGAAAATCTGTATCAGATCATGAGTTCTTGCCGAAAGCTGGGGAAAAAACCTGATTTCGTAAAAAATGATAGCCTCTTGTCTTTGAATTTGCTCAACGAAAGGAAATCTATGCGCAAATTGTCTTCTCTTATGTTGGCTGTTGTGGCGCTGACTTCAGCGGTAGGGGCTTTTGCCCAGTTTGCCAAGCCTGAAGATGCCATCAAGTATCGTAAAAATGCCTTGTTTGTCATGCAGCAGCATTACGCAAGGGTGGGCGCGATGGCTGCCGGTCGAGTCCCTTTTGACCCGAAAGCTGCCGCCGACAATATCGCGATCGCAGAGAGTATGTCTAAATTGCCTTGGGCCGCCTTTGGTGAGGGAACTGATAAAGGCGACACCAAGGCAAAACCTGAGATCTGGAAAGAGCCTGCCAATTTCAAAGAAAAAGCCGAAAAAATGCAAATGGAAATGACCAAGCTGGCAGCCGCAACCAAAACAGGCAATCTTGATAACGTCAAGGCCGCTTTTCAGGCCGCCTCAGGATCATGCAAGGCCTGTCACGATGATTACCGTGCAAAGTAGGCGTATGGACTAAGCCCAGAAAAGGCGATGCTTGCATCGCCTTTTTTTATGCAGCGAATTCAGCCTTGAGCTAGGAGTTGCTCAATCAATCGATGCAGATCCGCAAAATCAAGGGTGCCTACAAAGCGCTTGACAATCTCCCCCTGCTTGTTGACCAGGAAGGTGGTGGGGGTTAGGCGAACATCGCCCCAGGACTTGGCAACCGCCCCGGTGTTGTCAATGGCAACCTTAAAGGGCAATTTGCGGGTTTCTGTAAAGTTAACCACATAGCTGGGCGGGTCGTAACTCATGGCGACGGCCAGCGTTTCATAGCCTTGGCCTGCGTATTTTTGATGGGTGCTGATCAAATCTGGCATTTCGGCGACACAGGTGGTACAGCTGGTTGCCCAGAAGTTCACCAGCACTACCCTACCCCTCATGTCTTGGGTATTTATGCTGCTGCCATCAAGCAGAACGAACTTTGAAGGCGGGGCCGGTGTTGCTTTGTTACCTTGAAAGGCCAGCCAGCTCAAGGCAGCAAGCAGCACAACAGCGGCGATGGACAGGGTCTTTTTCATGGGTTGGGTCTTTTGCTGGCGACAAGTTTAAGCGCCTTTCATAAAAGCTGCCGAGAGCAGGCCTTCAAGGCAAGGATAATCAGCACATGCTGCGCTCTTTTCCGGCCATCCTGTTTTTTCTTAGTCTGTTAGGGTGTAGTCCGACTTTCAACTGGCGTGAAGCGCGGCTCGCTGACACCGATCTCAAAGCCCTGTTGCCTTGCAAGCCAGACCATGCAAAACGTAAGCTACCTGTGGCTGGCCGTGAAGTCGAGTTGCGCATCATGGGGTGTACTGCCGGCGATGCCTTGTTTGCCGTGTCGGTCATGGACATGGAAGATGTTGACCAGTTGAGTGCGGTAAGGCAGCAATGGCAAGCGTCGGTCTTGTCAAACATGAAGGCGAAGTCATCCGAGCCTGGCACGCAAACCATCAAAGGTGCTGGCGTGCCGCCGCCCCTCAGCCTCTCGGCCCAGGGTGAAAGACCAGACGCAAGCCCGGTGATGCTGCAGGCCGTCTGGTTTACCAAAGGAAAGCAGTTGTTCCATGCGGCTGTCTATGCGGCCCGTCTGCAGGAGCAATTTGTTGGCCCTTTTTTTAATGGACTGGAATTGAGATGAGCACCCTGTCGCGCAACAAGGCGGTGTTGGTTTTTCTATCTTTTGCGGCGGCCTACTTTCTTTCGGCCCTGGTCCGAGCTATTACAGCCACTTTGTCGCCCACACTCACTGTTGAGTTTGCCCTGAGTGCCAGTG
Source organism: Burkholderiaceae bacterium (assembly GCA_017856435.1). Lineage (GTDB taxonomy): Bacteria > Pseudomonadota > Gammaproteobacteria > Burkholderiales > Burkholderiaceae_C > Hylemonella. The sequence goes on along the minus strand of JAFMFB010000042.1, from coordinate 9,550 downwards.
ACCTTGGCTTGCTGGCCGGGGGCTACTTTCTGGGCTTTGCTTCATTGCAACTACCCTTGGGAACCTGGCTTGATCGCTACGGTCCGCGTCGTGTAATTCTTTGGTTTTTATCGATGGCTGTTATGGGTTGCCTGGCTTTCTCAATGGCCGGTAGTTTTGTCAGCCTGTTGGTGGCGCGTGTGCTCACCGGCATGGGCGTAGGAGCCTGCCTGATGGCGCCCCTGACGGGCTATCGACGCTGGTTCGAGCCTGCAGCACAAATGCGGGCAAACTCCTGGATGCTCATGACCGGATCACTTGGCATGGTGGCCTCCACCTTGCCGGTGCAATGGCTGATGCCGATCACGGGATGGCGCGTGATTTTCATCGGGCTGGCCGCCCTGATTGCCGTTTCGATGGTCCTGATTTACTGGCGTGTCCCAGGCTGGGCAAGCCCGGATGACCCATCGAAACACACTGGAGGTCCAGAGCAGGGCGCCAGCCAGGGCTATGGTGAAGTCTGGCGGCACCCGTTTTTTCGCAAAATGGCGCTGATCGGATTTTTCAACTACGGCGGGCTAATTGCAATACAGACTTTGTGGGCCACACCATGGATGATTCGTGTGGGCGGCTTCACGCCCCTGCAGGCCGCCCAAGGATTGTTCTGGATCAATCTGACCATGCTGGTCACATTCTGGACCTGGGGATGGATCATGCCCGCCCTGACCCGTAAAGGCATTGCAGCGCAACGGATGATTGCTGTGGGCCTGCCGACTAGTTTCGTCGTGCTTGGCTTGCTGGTGATTGGAGGCGGCGAACTGCGGGCCTGGAGCGGCTTGGCATTGGCGCTGTTCTGCGCCTGTTCCACCTTTGTGTCGCAGAGCCAACCCGCTGTGGGGATGGCTTTCCCCGCAGCCCTGGCGGGGCGAGCCCTGTCAGCTTACAACCTGGTCATTTTTGCTGGAGTTTTTGCGGTCCAGTGGGGCATCGGGCTGATGGTCGATGGGTTCAAATGGATTGGCTGGAGCGAGGCTGATGCCCTGCGCGGAGCGTTTGGGGTGTTTCTGTTCTTGGGTGTTGGTGCTTACCTGCATTTCCTGATGTCGAAAAGTCATAATCAAGAACGAACGATTGAAAACTAACATGGACAACGGCCTCCTGATCATCGCCCATACCCCGCTGGCCAGTGCGTTAAGGCAAGGCGTGGCCCATGTGTTTCCTGAGCAGGCCAAGAGCCTGCGGGTCCTGGATGTGCAGGCTGCAGACCCTATTGAAGCCAGCCTTAAATCGGGCCGTGCATTGCTCGCCACCTTCGGCCATGAAAAAAACTTTTTGCTGTTGACGGACATTATGGGAGCGACCCCGTGCAACCTGGCGACGCGGCTGGCACAAGAGGCAGGTGAGCAAGCGCGTGTGGTGGCCGGGGTGAATCTGCCCATGCTGTTGCGGGCGGTGACCTATCAGGCGCTTCCTCTGGAAGAGTTGCTGCCCATCGTGCTGACAGGAGGCGTGCAAGGCATTGTCGAGGTATCTTCATCAGCGATCGATGAAAAAGGAAAAACATGATCAAGACCAGCGTCACTATCAGCAACAAACTTGGACTGCATGCTCGCGCATCGGCCAAATTGACCAAGTTGGCTGGAAGTTTTCCGTGTGAGGTGTGGGCGTCCAAAGGTGAGAGGCGGGTCAACGCCAAGAGCATCATGGGCGTGATGATGCTGGCCGCTGGGTTGGGCAGCAGCATCGAGATTGAGACCCAAGGTGAGCGCGAACAGGAAGCCATGGATGCCTTGCTGGCCTTGATCAACGACAAATTTGGCGAAGGTGAATGAAACCATCATCTCGCGTGAAAACCTGTATAGAAGTTAAGCGATGACCTTTTCGATTCATGGGTTGGCGGTTGCACCGGGTGTGGCTATCGGTCGCGCGGTGCTGGTTGCCTCGAGCCGGGTTGATGTGGCGCATTACTTCATCAGCCAGGACCAGGTGGGCGATGAGGTCAGGCGCGTGCGGCTGGCGCGTGATGCGGTCGTCGAGGAAATCCATCGCCTGCAGGGGACCATTGAACAAATGGGCCCCAGGGAAGCACCCCATGAGCTGCGTGCCCTGCTCGATGTACACCTGATGCTATTGCAGGACGAAGAACTCGAGCTGGGTGTGAAGTACTGGATCACTGAGCGCCTTTACAACGCCGAGTGGGCCATGACTTCCCAGCTTGAGGTGATTGCCCGCCAGTTCGATGAGATGGAGGATGAGTACCTGCGCGAGCGCAAGGCAGACCTGGAGCAGATTACCGAAAAAATCCTGCGCGCCATGCAGCAGCAAAGCGATGCGCTGGCTGGAGCAGCCGGCTCACGTCCACCGATCCTCCTGGGGCGCGAGCGTTCGCAGGATGCCCAGGAGCCGCTGGTGCTGGTCGCACACGAACTGTCCCCATCGGACCTGTTGCATTTCAAGCAGGGCGTTTTTGCCGGCTTTGTCACCGATGTCGGCGGCAGGACCTCGCACACGGCAATCGTGGCGCGCAGCATGGACATCCCCGCCGTGGTGGGAGCGCGCAATGGCAGCCAGTTGATCGATCAGGATGACTGGGTCATCATTGACGGAGATGCGGGTGTGGTCATTGTTGACCCATCGCCCATCATCCTGGCCGAGTACCGCTTCAAGCAACGTCAGGCTGAACTCGACCGTGGCCGACTGGAGCGCTTGCGCGACCGGGATGCGGTAACCCTGGATGGTGAGGCGGTTGAACTGATGGCCAATATTGAGTTGCCAGAAGACACCCCAGCAGCCATGCATGCCGGTGCGGTGGGGGTTGGCCTATTCCGGACGGAATTCCTTTTCATGGGGCGTCAGAGCCATTTGCCTGACGAGGAAGAGCAGTACCAGGCCTACCGGCTGGCCGTGGAGGGCATGCGGGGTCGTCCGGTCACGATTCGAACCATTGATGTCGGTGCTGACAAACCCTTAGGCCTGCACCAGGAGGGTACCCAGCTCAACCCGGCACTGGGTTTGCGTGCGATTCGCTGGAGTCTGGCTGAGCCGTCCATGTTCCTCACGCAGTTGCGGGCCATTTTGCGCTCGGCAGCCCATGGGCCGGTGCATATGTTGATCCCCATGCTGGCCCATCTGGGTGAGATCCGACAGACCATGGCACTGATCGAGCAGGCGCGTGCGGAGCTGGTGCGCGCGGGCGTACCTCATGGGGTGGTGCAAGTGGGCGCGATGATCGAGATTCCTGCCGCAGCCCTGATGCTCAAGACCTTTCTCAAGTACTTCGACTTTCTGTCTTTGGGCACCAATGACCTGATTCAGTACACCCTGGCTATTGACCGGGCAGATGAGGGCGTGGCGCACCTCTACGATCCCCTGCATCCGGCGGTCCTTCGGCTGGTGGCTGACACGATCCAGGAGTGTCGCCTTCAGGGCAAGGGGGTCAGTGTCTGTGGCGAAATGGCCGGCGATGTGGCGATGACGCGCCTCTTGCTAGGCCTGGGATTGAGAAGTTTTTCCATGCACCCAGCTCAAATCCTTGCAGTCAAGCAGGAGGTGTTGCGTGCCGACACTTCTCAGTTGCAATCCTGGGCACAGACAGTCCTGTCGCACGAGGAGCCTGGGCTGATGTTGGCGAATTGAGGCGGGCGACCTGCCAATCAGGTTAAGTCAGCACGCCGTGGGCCTGCTGATCGGCGTGGTAACTGGATCGAACCAGAGCGCCGACGGCCGCATGTCGGAACCCCAATTGGAGCGCCTCTTTCTCAAACATCTTGAAGGTGTCCGGGTGGACATAGCGGCGTACTGGCAGGTGGGCGGTTGAGGGCGCCAGGTACTGACCAATGGTGAGCATGTCAATGTCATGCGCTCGCATGTCACGCAGGACCTGAAAGATTTCATCATCCGTTTCACCTAGGCCGACCATCAGTCCACTTTTGGTGGGAATGTGTGGGAACAGGGCTTTGAATTTTTTGAGCAGCTTGAGTGAGAAGCCGTAATCACTTCCAGGTCGGGCCTGCTTGTACAGGCGTGGCACTGTCTCCAGGTTATGGTTCATGACATCGGGAGGCGCGGCCTTGAGAATGTTCAAAGCCCGCTCGTCGCGACCTCTGAAGTCGGGTACCAGGATTTCGATCTGGGTGTTGGGTGAGAGTTCACGGGTTCGTCTAATACAGTCCACGAAATGCGCCGCGCCGCCATCGCGCAGATCATCCCGGTCCACGCTGGTGATGACCACATACTTCAGCTTCAGCGCGGCGATCGTCTTGGCAAGGTTCTCGGGTTCGTCAGGGTCCAGGGGGTCAGGTCGACCGTGTCCCACATCGCAGAAGGGGCAGCGCCGGGTGCACTTGTCACCCATGATCATGAAGGTGGCGGTGCCCTGACCAAAACACTCACCGATATTGGGGCAACTGGCCTCTTCGCACACAGTGACCAGTTTGTTTTTGCGCAGAATATCCTTGATCTCGTAAAACCGGGTGCTGGTTGACCCAGCTTTCACCCGAATCCAGTCTGGCTTTTTGAGCACCTCCCCTGCTTCCACCTTGACCGGGATACGGGACAGCTTGGCGGCGGCTTTTTGCTTGGCGCTGGCATCGTAGTTTTCGACGGATTGCGCCTCGCGGATGGTGGCGCCCGGAGTGTTGGCTAGGGTCATGGTGTCAGATATGCGATGAGCTTGTGGCCCAGGAGTTCGGCAACGTCCGCACAGTTAGCGGCAACACCGATTGTAGAAAGATCGACGCTCTGTAATCCGGCATAGCCGCAGGGGTTGATGCGTGAGTAGGGTTCCAGGTCCATGGCTACATTGAGCGCTACGCCGTGGTAGCTGCAGTTGCGGCTGACCTTGATACCCAGCGCCGCGATCTTGCCCAGTCCGGTGAAATCGGGGTTGGGTGTGGATGCGTGGCGAAACGGCTCTGACCCCGATTTCACTGGCCGCTGCGGCAATAGCGCATGGGAAAACGGATCATCCAGCCGCACATAGATGCCCGGCGCGCCGGCCACGCGGTGGCCGGTCACGCCGTAATGCGCCAGCGTCTTGAGCACGGCTTCTTCCAGGCGATAGACGTATTCCTTGACGAAATAACCAGCGCGTTTCAGATCAATCAGGGGGTAAGCCACCACCTGGCCTGGCCCGTGATAGGTCACCTGCCCGCCACGGTTGGTCGCCACCACCGGAATGTCGCCCGGTAGCAGCAGGTGATCAGTCTTGCCGGCCAGCCCCTGCGTGAACACCGGCGGGTGTTCGCACAGCCACAGCTCATCGGGCGATTCCGGCGTGCGCGCCTCGGTGAAGGCCTGCATAGCCACATAAGTAGGCGCGTATTCCACCCGACCAAGACTGCGCAGCGCGATGTCCACCGGCTTACAGCACGACCTTCACCATCGGATGCGTGGACAGCGTGCGGTACAACTCGTCAAGCTGCTCACGGCTGGTGGCGGTGATGGTGATAGTGACACCCAAATAATTGCCGCCCTTGCTTTCACGCAACTCAATCGTGCTGGCATCGAAGCCGGGATCGAAGGCGCGCGCTACGGTGGTGACGGCGTGGACGAAGCCCTCTGCCTTGGCGCCCATCACCTTGATGGGAAAGCGACAGGGGTATTCAATCAGCGTGTCAGAGTTGCCGGAAGGATTCACTGGGGGGAGGCCCGATGCTGGCCCTGGCAATATGCAGTCTTTACATCCTGATAGCCCAAATGAAGCCGGGCAAAGACCGCCCCCGGTTTCCCAAGGCCGACAGCCCGACCATCGATGGCGGTGACAGGCAAAACTTCCTTGCTGGCCGAAGACAGCAACACTTCATCAGCACCCAGTACCTCTTGGCGACTGACGCGGCGCAGTTCAAAGGGAATGCCTTGAGCCTTGCAAATCTCCTCGATCAGGCCGTAGCGGATGCCTTCAAGCACCAGGTTATCGCGCGGCGCGCCCAGCAGCCGGCCGTCTTTGACAACCCAGACATTGCTGGAGGCAGCTTCGCTCAGGTAGCCGCGCCGAAACATGATGGTTTCGGTGGCATTGGCATCGACACTGATCTGTCGGGAAAATACTGCCCCAAGCAGGCTGGTGCTCTTGATATGTGCTTTTTCCCAACGAAAATCGTCCGCTGTGACGCAGCGCACACCTAATTTCAACTGCTCGGGGCTGGGCAACTTCATTCGGTTGCACATGACAAAAACGGTTGGTTGCAGACCGGCGGGCATGGCATGGTCGCGCATGGCCACACCCCTAGTGATCTGAATGTAGATCATTTGCTCCGTCTTTGGGTCCCCGGCCTTGACCAGATGATCGGCTATGGCGCGCCATTGCTCCGCGGTGTGGGGGTTGGGTATTCGCAATTCAGCCAGGCTGCGCTCCAGGCGAGCCAGATGATGTTCAAGGCGAAACAGGCAGGTGCCATAAACAGGGACGACCTCGTAAACGCCGTCACCAAAAATAAAGCCTCGATCGAGTACGCTGATCTTGGCGTTGGGCAGCGTGGTGAACTCGCCGTTCAGATAGCAGGGCAGTGCGGGGATCTCAATGTGAGTCATGTCTCAATTATCTCTTGTGAATCAGAGGAATTCGCTTAGCAAGCCTCTCATCAAGCCCTTGTTTAATCCGAGACAGGCGGGGTGGGAAGGGCTTCAAGGAAAAAATCGGGGGAGGGCAAAGAGGTAACTGCAGGACCCCGGGAAAGCAAAAACATTTATTTCAAGGCGGGGGGGCGGATACTCAAAATTTGCCCCTATAATTTGCCTTCCCAAAATGTCTCATAAGTTTGGGGTTTCAGACATTGTGACGAATCCCCGGAACTCGCGTGACAGCTTTCAAGAAGAGGACTCCGATCGCGAGATCGTGCCATGGACCGCTGAGCAAGTCCGTGTCTGGCGCGAAAGCAACCCCTCAGTGTCCCCGTGGACCGTGGTGGGTGTGCAGTTCGTTGTGGGGGTTTTGGCAGCACTGTTGACCTGGCTGTGGTCGGGTGAGTTAGAGCTGGCTTTGTCAGTTGCCTATGGTGCCCTCTGTGTGGTGCTGCCGGCGGCCCTGTTTGTCCGAGGGTTGACAGGTGGGGCCTCCAAACTTGGGCCTGCTGCCATGGCAATAGCGCTTCTTGTCTGGGAAATGGTCAAGCTTGCCTTGACCTTGGTGTTGTTGATGGCTGCTCCCTGGGTGGTGTCGGCGCTGAGCTGGCCAGCCTTGCTGTTGGGGCTGGGAATGACTTTGAGTGTGTATTGGGCGGCCTTGCTGGTGCGTCCACGTAACTAACGGGTGTAGATCTGTAAATGTCAGTAGATACGAACACAAGTGGCCCTTCGGCAAGTGACTATATCGTTCACCATTTGACGCATTGGCAGAACAAGCCGCAGACGGAGATAGTTGACTTCTCCGTTTTCAACATCGACTCGCTTTTCTTTTCGGTGCTGATGGGCGTTGTTGGGTGCTTTCTCATCTGGCGCGCGGCGCGTTCGGCAACATCCGGTGTGCCCGGGCGTTTTCAGGCTGCTGTTGAAGTTTTGCTGGAAATGGTTGATGCGCAGGCCAAATCCATTGTGCACAACGCGAACAGCCGCAAAATGGTCGCGCCAATGGCCTTGACGATTTTTGTCTGGGTCTTTCTCCTCAACGCTCTGGATTTGTTGCCGCTGGACGTGCTTCCGGCGATCTGGGCCTGGGCTTATGGGGCTGCCGGACTCGACCCTCACCACGCCTATCTGCGTATTGTTCCCACCGCCGATCTGTCAGTGACCATGGGTTTGTCGGTCTCGGTTCTTCTGGTCTGCCTGGTCTACAACGTTCGAATCAAGGGAGCCGGTGGTTGGGCGCATGAGCTGGTTGTGGCGCCCTTTGGAACCAGCAAGAACCCATTGTGGGCGGTACTTCTGGGCCTGATGAACTTCTCCATGCAGATGATCGAGTTTGTTGCCAAAACTGTTTCTCATGGAATGCGACTGTTTGGAAACATGTATGCGGGCGAACTCGTGTTCATGTTGATTGCCTTGCTGGGCGGTGCCTGGGCTTTTTCTTTTGAGCCGTCCGGTCTGATTTTGTTGCTGTTGCATGTAGTGGCTGGATGGGCCTGGGCTGTGTTCCACATTCTGATCATTACCCTGCAGGCATTTGTGTTCATGATGCTGACCTTGGTCTACATCGGACAAGCGCATGACGCGCATTGATTTTGGTTTTTTCTTCGTTAATCTAAGGAGTCGATCATGGAAGTTATTGGTTTTGTTGCCCTGGCCGCTGGCCTGATTATTGGCCTGGGTGCTTTGGGCGCCTGCGTGGGCATTGGCGTGATGGGTAGCAAGTACCTTGAAGCAGCTGCCCGCCAGCCAGAGCTCATGGGTGAACTGCAGACCAAGATGTTCTTGTTGGTTGGACTGATTGATGCGGCCTTCATTATCGGTACCGGTATTGCCCTGTGGTTCACCACGGCTAACCCGTTCCTGGCCCAAATTGCCCGTCTGGCCAAGTAATCACTGCCTGTCCACCCCATTCATGGGAGATCAAAAGTGAGTATTAATGGAACATTGGTGGCTCAAGCCATCGTCTTTGCTTTGCTGGTGCTGTTTACGATGAAATTCGTTTGGCCGCCGATCACCAAGGCACTGGATGAGCGGGCGCAAAAAATCGCCGATGGGTTGGCGGCTGCCGACAAGGCCAAGTCTGAACTGTCCGCGGCTAACAAGCGGGTTGAAGAGGAATTGGCCAAGTCACGCGGTGATACGGCGGCCCGTTTGGCCGATGCCGAGCGCCGGGCGCAATCGATCATCGAAGAGGCCAAGGCGCGCGCTACCCAAGAGGGTAACAAGATCGTTGCGGCAGCCAGGACAGAAGCCGATCAGCAGGTGGTCAGGGCCCGTGAAGAGTTGCGCGAACAGGTGGCGGCTCTGGCGGTCAAGGGTGCCGAGCAAATCCTTCGCAAGGAAATCAACGCCAGTGTGCATGCTGACCTGCTGGGTCGGCTCAAGACTGAGCTGTAAAAGGGGACACCATGGCTGAACTTGCCACCATTGCCCGTCCTTACGCCGAAGCGCTGTTCAAGGCCAGCTCGTCTGACCTTGCTGCCACAGCTGCTTGGGTTGAGGCCTTGGCAGCCATTGCGGCCAATCCGCAATTGCAACAATTTGCTGGCAACCCCAATTCAAGTTCGCAGCAGGTTTTCGACGTCATTACAGGTGTTGGTAACAGCGCCTTGCCCGCAGAAGCCAAAAACTTCTTGCGCACGGTGATTGACAACGGACGCCTGTCGGTGCTGCCTGAAATCGCAGCCCAGTTTCGTGCCTTGAAAAACGCTCAAAGCGGAACCTCGGAGGCTGTGATTCAAAGCGCCTTTCCGATCGAGGGCTCGATCTTGAATGATGTGAAGGCAGTACTGGAAAAGCGCTTTGGCCGCAAGCTTGAGGTCAGCGTTGAAATTGCGCCTGAGCTAATAGGCGGCATTCGTGTCGTGGTGGGCGACGAGGTGCTTGACACCTCTGTCAAGGCCCGTTTGGAACAAATGAAAGTGGCGCTCACAGCCTGAGGCTTTACGCCAGGTTGTACGCCTAACCTAGGAAAGAAGGAAAGAGTCATGCAACTCAATCCCGCAGA
>JAFMFB010000041.1 GCA_017856435.1 Burkholderiaceae bacterium | reverse complement strand
CAGATGCTCGCCGATTCCGGCGGGCTGTACATCGCTAACGCGTTCATCGGATTTGTCTTTGCGGCATCGGGGCCGGTCGCGATAATTCTTGCCGTTGGCAAGCAGGGGGGGCTGAGCGAGTCCGATCTTTCATCGTGGATCTTCGGCTCTTTTTTCATCAATGGGCTGATCACCCTGATCTTTTGCACGCGATATCGGCAGCCGCTTGTGTTCTTCTGGACGATTCCAGGAGCGGTGCTGGTTGGCTCGGCGCTTGGCCACCTGCTTTGGAGCGAGGTTATCGGCGCCTTTCTTGCCACCGGATTGCTCATGCTGGTGCTGGGTCTCTCCGGCTGGGTACGGCGTGCGATGCAGTCCGTTCCGATGCCTATCGTCATGGGCATGGTAGCAGGCGTATTCATGCGCTTTGGCCTGGGTCTGGTCTATGCGGTGCGCGATGACTTCTGGATCGCTGCACCGATGATCCTCGCCTTTGTGGCGCTCAGCGCCTCAGTCGGATGGTCGCGTCGGCTGCCACCACTGATCGGCGCGCTATTGGTGGGCGCGGCGGCGATCGCCTTGTCTGGCAAATTCCATATCGATGGATTGGGGCCGCACGTGCTGGCCCATCCCAATCTGGTCGCGCCCGAATTCTCTTGGCGGGCGATGGTGGAGCTCGTTGTCCCGCTCGCGATCACTGTGCTGGTGGTACATAACGGCCAGGGGATTGCGGTACTCAATGCTGCCGAGCACAAGCCTCCGATCAACGCGATTACCGTGGCCTGCGGTGTGGGATCAATGCTTGCCGCGCTGGTCGGCACGGTCTCAACCTGCCTCACCGGCCCGGTCAATGCAATCATTTCGAGTTCTGGCGAAAAGCATAGGCACTACACCGCCGGCCTTGCTGTGGGCATTTTGGCATTGGCGTTCGGGTTGTTCGCCCCCTTGTTCACCCGGCTGATGCTCGCTGCGCCTCCCGCCTTTATCGGCGCACTCGCTGGCCTGGCCATGCTGCGGGTGCTGCAGACCGCGTTTTCAGTGTCGTTTCGCGAACGCTTCACGCTTGGTGCGCTCATCACATTCCTGATCACTGTGGCCGACGTGCCGATCTTCAACATCGGAGCGCCGTTCTGGGGACTGGTAATCGGGTACGCCGTCTCACGCCTGCTTGAGCGTAAGGATTTCAGTACGGTTGGCGCCTGAGGCCAACGGGTACCTGATCTGAGCTCAAAGTTTGAGACCTAACCGTTAACTGAAGCCAAGCAAAGATGGCGCGCGGCAAGGCGAAAAGAAGGTTATTTCAACTCAAGTTGATCGACCTTGCCGGTTTTAATCAAATTTCCGATGGCCCGCATGGTCACAACCTCCATGCCCCTGAAACCATGTTCGGTATAGGCCATACAGGGATGGCCTTGAAACCCACTGCCGCCAAGCACAGTGATCAAGGGAAAATTGAATTGCTCAGAAATTCGTTTCGCGCCTGACCACGTGGTGAGCGAACAAGGATCATTTTTATGGTGGATAAAAAACTGGGGAACCCCTGATTTCCTGTAATCAAAGTTCGCCAACTCCCGGTATGAGTTCGAAACGTAAGGCTCGGTGATCGAGGCCGTGTGGATGGCCCCGGCGTATCGCTTGGGCGCATGCACAGGCATGAACGAGGAGGAAATGGTACCCATGCTCGTACCAATCAGCCATACATCCTGCAGTGAGGGGTTGCGCTCTTTGACAGCGTCTATCAGTTTTTGCACATCTTGCTGCCGGTCGATTGAGGCCTGATACCCGCCAGTGCAATAGTCTCCGCTGTCGGAATGGCAATCTACGATCAGCGTTGCGATGACGTCGTCTGCAAGATGTCGACGGGACCGAATCAGAAAATTCCCGGTCAGTTTTGAACTTTGCATCACGCCATCTGTAACCACCGGCCGGACTACCGAAGGGTAACCCGGCAACAAAACAGCCAACCTGGTGTGCTTACTGGTTCCCTGCTTGACCGAATAGACCCCAGACTGAGATTTCTTTCCTTCGACCAAAGTCACGGTGACGATTTCCTCACGCAGGCCCTCGGCATGGGTTGGGACGCTTTGCGCAAACGAGGACCATGACATAAAAATCATGGCGGCAGTTATCAGAAATTTCAAGAAGGCAATCCCCCCATTTCGCTAGCGAGTTAGAAGTAGAAACTTCAGTCGGCCTGATAGAACTAGCAGCAGCTGACAAGTTTCAAGCGACAACCCAATAAACCTGATTTCATTTTAGAGCTCCCCAGGCTGAGGGATCGGCCCTTTGCCAGTGGCGCTCAAAAATGGTCCCTCCTGCCTCTAGGTCCAACGGCCTGGCATCGATCAGACTACCTGGCACGATCGACGGATAAAGCTCAGACAAGGGTCGGCTTTCGGTTGCGCTAGTGCGACGCATGATGTGTCGAAGGCTAATCTGGCTAGGGCTGTGGACACCCGTTGCTTCGAGCAATTCTTTGAGTGCATCGAGCGTGTGGTGATGGAAGTTTTTAACCCGCTCGGCTTTGTCGGTCACAACCAGGGCTTTCTGGCGCAAGGGGTCTTGGGTCGTGATTCCTGTTGGGCATTTACCCGTATGGCAGCTCTGGGCCTGAATGCATCCCAGTGCAAACATGAAGCCGCGTGCGCTGTTGCACCAATCGGCTCCTAGCGCGATGGCGCGAGCTATGTCAAAGGCACTGATGATCTTGCCACTGACGCCGAGTTTGATCTGATCACGCAGATTAAGGCCCACCAGCGTGTTGTGCACCAGGCGCAGACCCTCGACCATTGGCATGCCCATATGGTCGGAGAATTCCAGAGGTGCCGCACCTGTCCCCCCTTCGGCCCCATCGACCACAATGAAGTCAGGAATGATTTTTGTGGTTTGCATGGCTTTTGCAACAGCGAACCATTCCCAAGGGTGACCGACACAGAACTTGAACCCAGTGGGTTTGCCCCCCGATAACTCACGCAACCGTTGGACAAAATGCAATAAACCCTCTGGGCTGTCAAAGCTGCTGTGCGCTGAGGGCGAGACACAATCAACCCCAACTGGCACGCCCCTGGCCTCAGCAATTTCCTCGGTCACCTTAGGGCCTAGCAGTACTCCTCCGTGGCCAGGCTTGGCGCCTTGGCTTAGTTTGACTTCAACCATCTTCACTTGCGGGTCCACAGCCTGAGCCTGAAAACGCTCCTCGCTGAAAGTGCCGTCGTCGTTACGGCAACCGAAATAGCCAGAACCGATCTCCCAGATCAAATCACCGCCATGGGTGCGGTGGTGGCGAGAGATTGAGCCCTCTCCGGTGTCGTGGGCAAAGCCGCCGAGTTTGGCGCCTTTGTTAAGGGCCAGCACCGCATTAGCGCTCAGGGCACCAAAGCTCATCGCTGATACATTGAATAAGCTGATGTCATAAGGCTGTGAGCAATGCACTGTTCCGATCCGGACCCGAAAATCTGCACTGGCAATATCAGATGGGTTCATCGAGTGGGTCAGCCACTCATAGCGAGACGATTGCAAGTCGATTTGGGTGCCGAAGGGCCTTTTGTCCGATTGCCCCTTGGCCCGAGCATAGACCAGCGAGCGCTGCGCCCTGGAAAAGGGCGCTGACTCGGTTTCGCTCTCTATAAAGTACTGGCGAATCTCCGGTCGGATGTATTCCAGCAAAAAACGCAGATGACCGATGATCGGGTAATTACGCAAGATGGCGTGGTGGCTTTGGCGTAGATCGAATACGCCAACGGCCAATAAAACGGCCCAAAACAACCAGCTGAGCCAACCATGACCCGTTAGCAACAGCCCGAGGCTGTTGACTGCAAACAATAGCAAAACCAACAAAAACACTGTCAGGCGAGCTGGGTAATATCGATTGACGAAATCAATCATGATCGACTCCTGGTGACTGTTACTAGGAATACCTTGCCTGCATCAAGCAGTTTCAGCGCATCCATGATCTGGCTGTCGCTGTACCTGGACTTTTCCTAATAGAACCTTTTACATCGAAAAAATTCTACCTCTGGTTCCTACGTATTTAAGGGATGATTACCAAGGCACTTTTGACACCAGCAATAAAGGAACTGCTGAACGGTGTCCATAGGGGTATGGTGTTGGCTGAGCGCACTTCCCAGCAACTCAAAACCTTCTCCAAATTCATGGCGCAGTTGCTGATCGCTAAACCTCACCTTTTCCAGCCCACTGCACTGCAAGGACCTGTTAGGGTCGAAAGTTACTACCAGAACGTACCCTCCGGCTTCACCGACCGCCGCACGAGGTCAACGTAATTTCGTCGCGCCGATGGATCGGTCCGGAAACGAAATGCCGCACGGTCGTGCTACAGATCAAGCTGCATTGGCAAGAAGTCATTCGCTGTGATGTCACCAACATGCCAGGTCACCTGATCGCCCTTGGGGTCAAGACGGTGCTTGATAAATTCAATGGCATTCGAAGCGATATTCAGCACAGAAAGATCGAGTTAGTGCCACTGCAGCAAGTCGCCAATCAGAGTGGATTCACCACAAACGTCCGCAATAGCCGCCTGCTTGTATGGGCACAACTGCTCCAGAAGTCTCAATGACTCACCCAAATGAGGGGCGCACCAACTGACCGCATCGAAGTTCTTGCTTCGATAGAAGAATTCCCAATGGTCAGCTTTTTGCATTACGTCAAGCCTGTCAGATCCGGCCAAGGCAACCATGCTGGCGATCAACCTAACGGGCTAAAAAAATTCTAATTAGCCCGGACCATTTCGCAATTCAAGCGACTCCTACGCCACAGCCCACTTGCAACTTTCTGCACTGGCTAAAGGTGCGGGTGTTGGGATAATGGGGTTAAAACATGTTAGTGAACCGTGCCCAGCGAATGCCATACGCCTATGACTGCTATGGGTACAAGAAGAAAACACCGAATGCCTGATAACTGCACCCAGGCTGAGCTGATTCAAGAAGACTTGTCCTGATTTTGGTCAGGTGGCACAGGTTCCACGTAGGGAAATCTGGCGCGCGCCTTCACGCTGGTCGGTCCTGCACTGCCAGATCCACGGATGAAGCGCTTAGATTGATCGGTGAATGGCTGGTAGGCCCAATTCGGATACATGCCAGACAGACTCCCCACCTCAGCCAGAAACAAACGTCTTTTTTGACTGGACAGAATGCGCTCATGTATCAGCGCAGGGTCCCAATCCGAAATAAGCCGTTCGTGCATGCGCTGCTCAATTTCAGCCATGTCATTTTGCCCACTCAGATTGTCCAGTTCCAAAGGGTCAGCCTCAAGGTCAAACAGCATGGCTGGAAGGCCGTAGGTGTAGATGTACTTGTAGCGACCCGATCGAACCATGCGCGAAGCAGCACACACTCCCTCGGAGCTGTACTCAGAAATAACCTCCCTGCTTGCACCATCCTCTTTCCCATCGATCAAGGGAAACAGGCTACTTCCATCAAGATGATCGACAGGTTGTGTACTGCGAGCATTACCCTGGGATGCAAGGTCGAGAAAAGTGGGCAGCAGATCTACCAGTGAGACATGTGCGCCGATGCGCGAAGGTGTCAAACGTCCTGGCATAGAGAACATCAGAGGCACTCGCACAGAATTCTCGAAAAAGCACTGCTTGAACCACATGCCGCGCTCGCCCAACATTTCGCCATGGTCACCCGAGAACACGATCAGCGTGTTCTGATCCAAGCCGGTCTCACGCAATGTATTTAGAACACTTCCAATTTTTTCATCAACATAACTGACCATGGCGTAATAAGCGTGACGGGCCTGGCGCACATGCTCTTGCGAGATGGCGTACTGATCCTGAGCATGTGCCACATACAACCAACGGCTGTGCTCATCTAGTTTGTCATAGGGAATCTCCGCAACCCGAGGCATGTCGATCTCTTCGTGGCGATAGAGATCCCAGTGGCGTTGCGGCGCCACAAATGGCGGATGCGGATGGGTGTAGGAAATAGTCAGAAAAAAAGGTTGCTGCTCAGGGGCCCGTGCCAGGTCATAGATACGTTGGACCGCGTGGTACTCCACCTCATCATCGTAGTCAATCTGCATGCTGCGAATGCAAGGTCCGGCTTCGACCACGGGCCGCATGCTGACGCCAGTTGGGCGATGGCTGGGACCGCGCCGCCAGTCGGGTGTCCAGGCAAAGTCCGAAGGATAGATGTCGGTAGTCAGGCGTTCCTCAAAGCCATGCAACTGATCCGGGCCGATGAAATGCATCTTCCCACACAAAATAGTGTGGTACCCGGCGTGTCGCAGATAGTGGGCCATGGTCGGAATAGCCGCAGGAAATTCGCTGGCATTGTCATAGGCTTCAATTGAATGGGGCAAACGACCACTCAGCATGGAAAACCGCGATGGCGCGCAGATAGGAAAATTGCAGTAGGCACTGTCAAAAACAACCGAGCGCTGCGCCAAAGCTGTCAGATTTGGTGTTTTGACAAGTGGATGACCATAACTTGGCATGGCAGATACCGAAAGTTGGTCTGCCATGATGAAAACAATGTTGGGAGATTTGGTCAAATTAGTGGGTGCGCTCATCAGGAGTAGTTGAAGGTTTATGAGTTGCCAAGCTGTGGTTAATCTGTTTTTATGTTCGCGCTCTTGACCAGATCTGACCATTTTTTGAGTTCCGCGCGCAAAGTCGTATCAAATCCTTCTGCGGTTCCGGGTGCAGCGGCTGTCATACCTGCCTTAGCCAAAGCTGCGCGAACATCTTCGGTAGCCAAGGCCTTATTGCATTCATTCACCAAGCGCTCCGTTACAGCTTTCGCGACACCCTTGGGAGCGAGAATTCCCAGCCATTGATCGGCCTCGAAGGTTGGGACTCCCGCTTCGATCATTGTGGGGACATCAGGTAATGCGCTAAAGCGTTTCGCACTGGTAACGGCCAGGGCCTTGACCTTGCCTGAACGGATTTGCGGCAATGCGACCGCAGCGTTGGCAAATTGAAAATCTACCCGGCCCGCCAGTTGATCATTCATCGCAGCTGGCGCGCCGGTGTAGGGAATGTGCACTATGTACAGGCTTCTTAACGCCTTGAAAAGCTCACCCGCGAAATGAGCAGGTGAGCCCACACCTGCGGTTCCGTAGCTCAAGCCACCCGGCTTAGCGCGCGCCAGGCTAACCAATTCTTCAACCGAACCTGGGTTGATGGCTGGTCCGACCACCAATACTGATGGTGCGTAGGCCACAAGCGAGACAGGATCAAAATCCCGCAGCAAGTCAAATGTGGTCTTGGTTTTCAGCGCTGCATTCATGGTCAGTGCACTGGTACTGAGCAGCAACGTATGACCATCAGGCGGGGCATTAGCGACTACTGCTGCACCAATCGAACCGCCTGCGCCCACCTTGTTTTCCACAATCACAGGCTGCCCTAGCGCAGACTGCAAATGACTCGCCATTTTCCGAGCGGCCACGTCAACCAGACCACCACCAGGCCAGGGGACCACAATGCGGATTACCTTGGTCGGATAGGCTTGAGCCAAGGTCGGTCCAGTCGCCCAACCAGCAAGCAAAGCAGAACCACCTTGAACAAGCAGTTTGCGCCGGTTGAGTTGATTAAATTTTTTATGAATCATTTCATGTCTCCTAGTTAAGTTTGTAGGCCCAATCGTGTGAATGCTTCGGCGGGTGCTTCGTTGGCCCGCATCAGATCTCTCATCTGAATCAGAAGTTTGTTTTCTACAGCTTTGTCTTGAATCGGGTTGAGTTGTTCGTAGTCAGTTTCAAGGTCAAAGAGAACAGTGGTGGTGTCTTCATATCCGCCACCCTGTCCTTGATGACCCGCAGGCTGGCCTTTCACATTCCGCCGGGCTGGTACCTTGAGCAAGGGCACGCCTTGTGTAAACCCGAATGGCGGAACCAATTCGGCACGACGCAATTCATCCAACGGGAACAACGTCTTCAAGTGCATGGGCATCAGGGTGTACTCCCATAGCATTTGCCGGGTCATGTCTTCTGGATACCGGAAGTAGGTGTAGCGCCCATCGGTAATATTGGTACCTGCTCCGAACATGCCGTACAAAGCTGCGGGGCGAATGGTGTGATCTTCTTCAATTAAAGGCAGAAGGTTGTGCCCGGCAACGGTTAATGGCGGTTTAAGCCCATGGAAGGCAAGCAGGGTAGGCATCAGATCGGTGGTCTGCGTAAGCGCCTGACGTCGTTGCCCCGCGAGGTGATGGTATGCGGGATGATGAATGATCAATGGAATATGGGCGATTTCATTGTAAAAAGGCATCCGGTTCTTGCCCCACCAATCGTGCTCGGCGAGTAGAAGACCGTGATCGGTCGCCAGCACAAGCGCGGTGTCTTTCCAGAGATCATGCCGGTCCATGTAGTCCAGCAACTTGCCAAAATATTCGTCACACATGCTGGCAAGCGCAGCGTAGTTCGCACGCAGCTCTGCAACCTCCTCAGCATCCTGCGCATTTCGCTGATAACGTGGCCAATCCAGAATCGGCCCTTTGTATCCAGTGGGATAGCGCTCACGAAAACGGGCTGGCGCATGAAAAGGTTCATGAGGGTCGAAGCACTCAAGGTGCAAAAACCAATTGTCGGCTTCACGGTTGCGGTCCAAAAATTCAAATCCAGCCGCAAACGTACGCGGGCAACAGTATTCGGCCTCTTCTCGCATGAACTCGCGGTTGACCATGGCCTGCAATCGGCCATCCTGCGCACCCTGCGGCTGCTGCAACGCGTGGTACATCGAACGAAAACGCTCCAGGGGGGGCTGGACCATGGCTTTCCAGCGGTCCCATTCCTGCCCCCGGATAAATTCCCAGGATGAGTAACGGTTGTGATACGTCGCGCCGCCATCTTCCCAGTAGTGGTAATGGTCTGAAACAAGATGGGTGTAAACACCACCTTGCTGGAGCAAATCCGGTAACGACTGGTCAAAGGGCTCCAACGGTCCCCAACTGCGATGTAAAAAATTAACTCGCCCGGTGTGCAAATCGCGACGTGCTGGCATGCAGGGCAGGCTGCCGACGTAGTGGGTGTCAAATGTGACAGCCCGCTCTGAAAAGCGCTTGAAATTGGGCGTGGAAACTGAATTGCCACCGTAGCACTCAAGTGCCCCCCGAACCAAGGAATCAAAAAGGACAAAAATTGTGCGCATCTTGTTCAGTGTTGAGGGGTGCGAAGCATTTAAAACCGTACGAGAAATTCGCGTAAGGTTGATGTGTCAAATGTCAGGCCCAGGCCGGGCGCGTCACTTAAGGTAACCCGACCCTCCTGCACATTACTCAAGCTGCCACAGGTCAGGCTGCGCAAAGGATTTGGATTCGCATCCACCTCCAGCAAACCGTCGCCGCCGGCGGCCGCGAGCAAATGGGCGGAAGCCAGCAAGCCGATGCCCGCGCCAAGAAAGTGCGGACAATATCGTCGTCCGGCCTGACGTATGCGCTGAGTAACTGGCAGGCACCCCGAGATTCCACCCCATTTGGCCAGATCGGGTTGCACCACCTGAAGCACACCCGCACCAAGCGCCTGATTAAACGCCTCTTCACCCGCAAGGTTTTCACCAGCGGCCAAGGCGACTGGCGATACAGCGGCGAGCTCTTTCCATTCTGACCAGGGACGATTGGCACGTAGCGGCTCTTCCAGCCAGCGCAACTCAAAGGGCGCCAGTGCTTGAGCCTCGTTACATGCCGTCGCGATATCCCATGCCTGATTTGCATCCACCATCAAATCGCACGCGCCAATCATCGCTCGCAAAGTCTGCAAATTGCCATGGTCGCGTGCTCGTCCGAATCCCACTTTGAGTTTGAAGGCACGGTATCCCTCTGAGTAACATCTCTCGGCCAAAATCTCGGGGCCGGTTGGGTTTAGGCCGCTCGCGTACACACCCAAATTGGGATTCTTGCCACCCAGGTGACGCCACAAAGGTTGTCCCGCGCGTTTTGCTGATAAATCCCATAGTGCCGTATCGAGACCTGCGATGCATTGCGCAATGGGGCCGGGTTCAGCGCTTTGAATGGCAAGTACTTCTGTGCCAGTGCTCAGTTCATGAAATGCAGCGGCAGGATCGGAAAACGATTTACCCTGTAATAACGGCGCAAAAACCGAATCCACTAGCCTGGCCCGATGTTCAGCGCCGACACTTGGGAAGTTGCACCAAATTTCACCCCAGCCCACAGTCCCGTCGGAATCTGTGACCCGAACAAAGACAGCGGGACGATCCCGCATGATGCCAAACGAAGTCTGTACCGGCGTGTCGATGACACAGCGGTAGACAAATGCTTCGACGAGGTCTATTTGAATCATAAAATGGCTCAGGGCGTCAGGTTCATTTCGAGATGGATGTAGTCACCTCGGTATGTAATTTCGCCCAGGTAAAGCACCGTTCGATCGGGAGCATTGAAGACACGCCGCACCTCAGCAACCGGTGCATTCGGAGGGATCTCCAGCAGACCGGAAACTTCCAGATCTGCAGCGGCAATGGCAAGAGTTTGTCTGGCCTGGGCAATTTTTACCTGGGGCAAGTCAAGTAATACCGGTATCACGGTTTCTCGCTTGAATCGCTTGGGCGCCAACTTGTAAATTTCCTCGTCCAAATAGACTGAGATGACACAGTAGGCAACACCGTTTCGAGAATGCACGCGCTTGAGATAACGGTAGCGCGCGGCCTTTTTTCCATCCGCTTCAGAAATCTTCGGCGTTGAGGTGGCCTCTTCAATCAGCGTAAGTTTTGGTCGATCCTCCCGATAGACTGCTGCCAGATCGCGCAGGGAGGTCTCCAGGCGCAACCAGCGATCCTGGGGAGGACTGCTCGTTACATATGTACCGCGCCCCCTTTGCGGCGAAACCAGCCCTTCTTTGGCAAGCCTCTCAATCGCTTGTCGAACTGTTACGCGGGCCACGCCGAATTCTGCCACCAGGCTATCCAGAGATGGCAGCAGCTCACCGGTCTTCCAAACGCCACGCGCAATACGCTGGCGCAACAAATCCGCCAGTTGCGCGTAGAGAGGCAAGGGGCTGTCGCGAAATTGGTGATTCACAAACGAAACGGCTTAAAGGTTCTAATTGTAGTACATTAAGCCTATAGCCCATTCTTCTGCACATCCCTATACCTCGCCTCCAATTGAGCCGCCTCTTTATTCTGTTTCTTCCTTGGGTCATCCTGGTCTTGCTTTGGTATGCCGTGGCCTACTCTGGCATGGTGAACCCGGCACTGGTTCCCACGCCCCACATGGTCGCCTTGCGTGCCTGGTCATTAATCCAGGAGGGGCGTTTGCTGAAAGACGTCTGGATGTCAACACAACGGGTCTTTATCGGCGTTTCCATTGGCATCATCTTGGCCGTGCCCGTGGGATTTATTCTTGGTTGGTACCGCGGTGTTCGTCGATTTATTGACCCCTTGATCAATTTCTTTCGCGCCCTGCCCCCAATCGCGTTAATCCCGCTGGTAATCGTCTATTTCGGCATTGGCGAACCAGCCAAAGTGATCATTCTTTTATATGCCTCATTTTTTGCCGGGGTGATCGTGATGTATGAAGGTATTGCCCAGATCAGCCCAATTTATGTGCGGGTGGCAAGAACCCTGGGGGCGACGGATGCTGAAATCTTTCGAAAAGTAATTGTGCCCCTGACAATCCCCCATACCCTGACCGCCCTTCGCGTGGCATTGGGCGTGGCTTGGGCCACCCTTGTGGCCTCAGAACTGATTGCCGCGCAACAAGGTCTTGGAGCCCTCATACAGAATGCCTCGTCTTTTTTTCAGCTTGACATCATCTACGTTGGCATCATCTGCATCGGCTTTATTGCACTGTCAATGGATCTTGCATTGCGCGCAGCTAGCCGGCGGCTTGTGGCTTGGCAGGATCGGATCGCATGAGTAACACCGCCGCCCGCATTGAGTTTCAGGATGTGTCAGTGTCGTTTGGAGACCTGACCGTGGTGGATCACGCCAGCTACGTTATCCATGATGGCGAGTTTGTGTCCATCATTGGTCCTTCAGGGTGTGGCAAGACCACCATGATGAATATCGTGGCCGGGTTTGTTCAACCCACCAAGGGGCAGGTCTTGGTTGATGGCAAACCCGTGCATGGACCTGGCTCGGACCGTGGCGTGATTTTTCAGGAATATGGGGTCTTTCCTTGGCTGACTGTTGAACAGAACATTGCTTTCGGACTGAATCTGGGCGCAAACCGACCCTCCCAATCAGATAGCCGTGAAATTGTTGAGCGCTATTTGGCGCTCATGGGTCTGCGTGATTTTCGTGATGCCTACCCAAAAACTCTATCCGGTGGAATGCGACAGCGCTTGGCTTTGGCGCGGGCGTATGCCGTAAAACCTCAATTCCTGCTGATGGACGAGCCCTTTGGCGCGCTGGATGCCCAAACCCGGTCGGCTATGCAAGATCTGTTATTGCAGGTTCTGGCCGAAGAAGACAAAACTGTGATGCTTATCACCCATTCGGTTGAAGAGGCGATCTATCTGTCATCACGCATCATTATTGTTTCTGCAAGACCCTCGCGTATTCTGGAAATTATCGAGGTGCCCTTTGGCTACCCACGCGTTGGAGCCATTCTTGAAAGCCCCGTGTTTGGAGAACTGCGCGCACACATTCGCTCAGTTGTCATGCAGCAGTATGTCGCCCAACAGCGGCAATCGGCGGATATCCGCTATTAACCAATGGAGTAAACACATGATGAACGCATACCGGAGAAGAGCATTTATTGGTCAACTTTCTGCGGGCGCAGTTGCTGCGGCGACATGGGCGCCAGCCATTGGGCAGTCCCGCACCAAGGTCAAATTGGGTTATTTGCATACCTCCGCGGTGGACGGGCAGATCTGGACTGGCATCAAGATGGGCAGCTTTGCGCGACAAGGTATCGAATTCGAGCCGATTCTGTTTACCACTGGGCTGGAGCTTTTCCAGGCGATGATAGGTGGCAGCCTTGATGTGTTGTCCACCGGCGCTGTAGTTTCAAACTTTCCAGCGCGAGGTCAGGGCAAGGTTTTCCTTATCAATAACATTGAATTTGCCACAGCCCAGCTTTGGGTTCGGTCGGATCAGGGCATTAAAACCTTTGCCGACCTGAAAGGTAAAAAAATTGCCACCACTACAGGGACCACTGCGCATGTATTCCTCGACAATGCCCTGCGTGCCAATATGCTTGACCCGGCCAAAGACGTGGAGGTGGTGAACCAGCGCATGGCCGACGCCGTAACCGCATTCATTTCAGGGGCTGTTCCAGCTGTCGCCCTCTGGGTTCCTTTTGACATTACTGTCAAGCAGAAGGTGCCCGGCGCCGTCAAGCTGGTTGATGCCTCAGCCTATTTCCCCAAAGCGGCCATTGTCGGGGGTTGGGCCGCCCGCAATGACTGGTACGCCAAAAACCGCGAAACCTGTGTACGCATCATTCGAGGTTGGCAAGAGGCAAATGACTATCTGATCGGGCCCAAGTCATCTGAAGCTGTGGCGGCCCTGCAATCTGCCCAATACCCGCAAGTGCCATTGAATGATTTCCGAGATCAGTTCAAGGCTTCACGCTACTACTCCTCCGCAGAATGGCGCAAACTCTATGCAGATGGTTCTGTCACTCGCTGGTTGCAACAGGTCACCGACTTCTTTGTGAAGTTCGGAAATATCTCCAATCCCGTGCCAGCGTCAAGCTACTTTGATGCAAGTCTGTATCTTGATACTGTTAAAGGGTAAGTAACCCATCCATGGTTAAGCCCACGAAGTCATGAAGCAACGCAATTGGGATCACATCATCGTAGGGGCCGGCTCTGCCGGTTGCCTGCTTGCGCAAAGGCTGACTGCAGCTGGTAGACGAGTCTTGCTTTTAGAAGCAGGCGGAGCCGATCGTAGTTTTTGGATCCACTTACCCGTGGGCTATTTCAAGACAATCTACAACTCAAAATATTCGCGTCTGTTTGACACCGAGCCCTCCGAGGGATCTGGGGGTCGAAATGTTGTTTGGCCCAGAGGCCGTGTGTTGGGAGGATCTTCTTCCATCAATGGCCTGATCTATATCCGTGGACAGCATGAGGATTACGATGATTGGGTTCGTGCCGGGGCCACAGGTTGGGATTACCGCAGCGCGCTTCCGTTTTTTCGTCGCTCAGAGTGCTATGAAGGCCCTTCGAGCGAGTATCACGGAATTGATGGCGAATTAGGCGTTTCAGAGTTGCGCAATGACCACCCCTACTGTCAGGCCTGGGTTCAGGCTGGCATGGAGTGGGGACTGCCCAAGAATCCAGATTTCAATGGCGCTTCCAGTTATGGCGTGGGCAGCTATCAGTTGACGCTGCAGGGCGGTTGGCGTGCCAGTGCCGCCAAGGCTTTTCTCAGACCCGCGCTTGCCCGCCCCGAGCTAACCGTTCACACCAGGGCGCAGGTGACTCGTCTAATTTTTGAAGGGTCCAGGGCTGTCGGGGTGGAGTGGATAAAAAATGGCAAGTCAGAACAAGCACGCTGCCAGGGAGATATTGTCCTTGCTGCTGGCGCCCTGCAGTCGCCGCAACTGCTGCAACTCTCCGGGATCGGACCCGCTGAATTACTGCGTCAGCACGGTATTCCTGTTGTGGTTGACGCTCCAGATGTTGGCCAAAATCTGCAGGATCATTATCAAGCGCGAGTCATCGTCAGACTCAAGCGCAAAATTTCTCTCAACGATCAGGTTCGCAGTCCGATGGGCCTGATGCGCATGGGATGGCAATGGCTGGCGCACAACCGTGGACCTCTGACCGTTGGGGCCGGACAGGTGGGTGGTTTTGCCAAGACCGAATACGCCACGGACGGTCGTGCGGATGTGCAGTTCAACGTGATGCCTCTGTCTGTGGACAAACCTGGCGATCCACTGCACGACTATTCCGGGTTCAGTGCTTCGGCTTGCCAGTGCCGCCCGCAGTCGCGAGGTCAGGTTCAAATTCACTCAACGAATCCCTTTGAAGCCCCACGCATTGAGCCACGTTATTTTCAGGAGGAAATCGATCGAAAAACTCTGGTTGCCGGCTTGGAACAGCTTCGCGAAATTTATCGTCAACCAGCGTTTAGGGATCTTTGGGATCTTGAGACTCTTCCCGGGCCAAACTTGACCAACCGTAGCCAGCTTTGGGAATTCGCACGACATCGTGGCGGAACTATTTTCCATCCTGTTGGAACGTGCCGAATGGGAAGTGATGAGCGCGCCGTGCTCGACACTCAATTACGGGTGCGGGGAGTTCAGAACCTGAGAGTGATCGATGCCTCAGCCATGCCCACCTTGACCTCGGCCAATACCAACGCGCCGACCTTCATGATCGCTGAACGCGGCGCTGAGTTTTTACTTGGCACTTGATGAAGCTCTCACAAGCCACCCAGAGATAGACTGATCCGGGGGACTTATAAAAAAAGGCGAAAACAACCTCAACACGAATTGATCGGCAGCAATTAGATTTTTTGGACCCAAGGTATAAAGGATAAAACCTAAGTTATTTCCTGACTTTATTTGCACTATGTCCAATGCCCCGACTGCCGCCTTGCCTGACGCCCTTGGGGGGTTACCCTGGCGACGAAGACAAGGCGCGCGCCTTGTTTGCCACTCTCGATCAGAAGAAGACGCTGCCCGATTTTCTGGCTTCTGTAGCCGCCCTGAAAGCCCGGCCCGAGTCCAATGGAAAAATCGGCGTCGTGGGCTTTTGCTATGGCGGAGGCGTTGCCCACACTTTGGCCACCCGCCTGCCCGAGCTGGCTGCCGCTGTGCCCTTTTATGGCAACCATCCGCCGGCCGAAAGCGCGGCGAATGTTAAAGCGCCCTTGCTGATCCATTTTGCGGAAAAAGATGACCGCATCAACGCAGCCTGGCCCAAATACGAAGCGGCACTCAAAGCTGCGGCTATTCCTCATACAGCCCATACCTATGCAGGCACCCAACACGGCTTCAACAACGACACCACGCCACGCTTTGACGCGGCGGCAGCCCAGCTGGCCTGGGACCGGACCCTGGGATTTTTTGCCCAACATCTGATCGGGTAAGCGCCGACTTGTCTTGAGGGACGGTGTAGCCATTCGCGAAGCCAGCAACCGGCTGGGGATTTCTCGCAATACGGCCGAGGAGTACCTGGGGCAGCCCGTCCCGCCAGTACGTCTGTGCGTGCATCCGCGTGCGACGACCGAGTGTAATTATCAACAACCCTCATGACGATCGCGCAGCCTTACTGGCACCTACGGACACCTGAGGGTTCCTTTGAAAAACTTGGACAGCATCCTTGTGAGTTCGCGCCCTCCCAGCCAGCACCTGAGCGTTAGATTCTAGGCTCTAGCCGAGTGGGAAAACTTTCAGATACCGCCAAAGCACTTTTGATCAAGCTGGAAAGACCCCGTGCTCGTGCGGGTTTTCCCCAATTATCCAGGCAGCACTGACCGTTGACATAATTGTTTTAATAGTTTGACAATTAACGTAGGCGACATCAATTCCTGAAGCGCCTCAACTTCAACCAGTCGACAGGTGCCCCCATCATGTCCATCTTCCCGAAATCATCCCTTCGTGCTCTGGCCCAAACCACAGCCCGCAGCTTGCTACGCGGGGCCCTCCTGCCCGCGCTCTCCCTGGCCGTGCTGGCCACACCAGCGGCCTGGGCCCAGAAGTTCCCTTCCAAGCCTATCAAGATCGTGGTGCCCTACACACCTGGCACCGGCAGCGATGTGCTGGCGCGCACCATCGCTCAGAGCATCAGTGAGAAAACCGGGTTTTCGGTGCTGATCGAAAACCGCGAGGGTGCCGGCAGCCTGATTGGTACCATGGCAGTCGCCAAGGCCGCGCCCGATGGCTACACCCTTCTAATGGCCGCCAACACTCTAGCCATTCTGCCCAGCCAGTCCGCCAAACCGCCGTTTGACCCGGTCAAGGATTTCCAGCCCATCGTCAAGGTGGCCACCATCCCCTTCGTGCTCGCGGCCAACCCACAGGTCAAGGCCAACAATGCGCGTGAGCTGGTCGCCCTGGCAAAGGCCAACCCCGGCAAGCTGACATACGGAACGTCGGGCCCAGGCCCGGCGAAAAACCAGATGGAACTTCTCAAGCAGGCGGCGGGAGTAGACATCCTCGAAGTGCCCTACAAAAGTACGGCACAGGCCATGACCGATCTGATGAGTGGTGAGTTGTCGCTGTTCCCCTCGGTGCTCTCGGTGGCCTTGCCGCACATTCAGTCCGGGCGCATCAAAGCCCTGGCCCTGATCGATGTGAAACGCTCGTCCCAGGTGGGCGATCTACCCACCGTGGTCGAAGAGCTCAACATCCCCAACTACACGCCCACACCGGTCTGGTACGGCTTTGTCGCGCCCGCACTGACCCCGCCCGACGTAGTGCTCATCCTGGCCGATCTGATCCAGAACGCCATTAACACGCCCGAGGTGCGTACCAAACTCGCCACCCTGGGCGCACAGGTGACGCTAGCCGACAGCGTCCGCCTGGCGGCCGACATCAAGTCCGAATACCAAAGCTCGGCCGAACTGACCAAGAAGCTGGGCCTGGTCAAGTAAGGACGGCTGCCCATGCCCGCTTCTCGATTGCCGGCCTACAGCATCCCCGACCTACGCCGTCTGGCCCAGCGCAAGCTGCCACGCGGCCTGTTTGAATACGTCGATCGGGGCACCGGGGACGAGCAGGCTCTGGTGGGTACGCGGGACGCCATCCGGGCGCTGTGCTTTGAGCCGCGGGTGCTAGTGGATGTCTCGGCCCGCAGCACCCAAACCGAGTTCTTTGGCCAAGCCAGCCAGATGCCGGTGGCGGTGGCCCCAACCGGGGCCGCCGGACTGCTGTGGTTTGACGGCGAGATCGCCCTGGCCCGTGCTGCACGCGCAGCGGGCATTCCCTTCACCCTGGCCACCGCCTCCATCGTTTCCATGGAGCGCGTGGCCGCCGAAGCCGGCGGGCGGCTGTGGTTTCAACTCTATATGTGGCCCGAGCGCAGCTATTCGCTGGAGCTCATCGAGCGCGCCCGCCGCTGCGGCTTTGAAGCGCTGATGATCACCGTGGACACCCCGGTCGCACCACACCGCGAGTACAACCACCACAACGGCTTCTCCTTGCCCCTGCGCATCTCGCGGCGCAACGCGCTCGATGTTGCCAGGCACCCCGGCTGGTTTTGCAATGTGTTTGCTCGCTACCTGCTGCGCTCGGGCATTCCCACGCTCGAAAACTATCCATCTGAGCTGCGCAAACGCCTGAACGAAACCCAAACCCCGCCCAAATGCGACGCACTTAATTGGGATGACCTCAAGGACTTGCGCCACCGGTGGGACGGGCCACTGATCGTCAAGGGCATTTTGCGGCCCGAAGACGCAGAGCGGGCGCATGCCGCAGGCGCAGATGCAGTGCTGGTCTCCAACCACGGCGGTCGCAACCTCGACAGCTCAGTCCCACCCATGCAGGTGCTGCCGCGTGTGCTGGATCGGGTCGGCGCCCGCATGAAGGTGTTGGTCGATGGCGGCTTCAATCGGGGCGGCGACATCGCCAAGGCTCTGGCCCTGGGCGCCGATGGCGTGCTGGTGGGCCGCGCCCCGCTGTGGGGCCTGGCCAGTGGCGGCGAAGCCGGTGCCCGCTTGGCACTGGACCTGCTGCACGACGAGCTGCTGCGCGTCATGGCCTTTACCGGCACCCCCCGCATTGAAGATTTTCAACCGAGCCTATTGCATGGCCAAACGTCCTGAAATCCACCAGAATTGGCCCGCGAACTTCAGCCCCACTCATCCCTCAAGCCCCATGTCTGTATCCTCCCCCACTGCAGCGATCAGCGCCAGCGAGTTACAGGTCCTGCGCCAGTTCTTGGAAGACTACGCGGACACCCTGGATGCCCAGGACCTAGAACACTGGCCCGATTACTTCACCGAAGACGCCCTGTATCAAGTGATATCGCGTGAGAACCACGAAGCCGGTCTGCTGCATGCCACCATGCATTGCGACGGCCTGGGCATGATCCGTGACCGGGCCCAGGCGACCCGCGAATGTACGGTGTACGAGCCGCGCTACCTGCGCCATTTTCTGCACGGCCTGCGCGTGCGCTCGCGTAGCGCCCAAGGCCTGGAAACCCGCTGCAACTTTCTGGTGATCGAGTCCACCTCGGACGAAGAGCCGCGCGTGCTGCTAGTGGGCCAATACCTCGACACGGTGGTCCACACCGAACAAGGCATGCGGTTCAAGAAGCGCCTGTG
>JAFMFB010000084.1 GCA_017856435.1 Burkholderiaceae bacterium | reverse complement strand
GGAGGATGTCGCCATGGTGCTGCACACCTCGGGCACCACCTCCAAGCCCAAGCGGGTTCCGTTGTCAGTGGCCAATCTGTGTGCCTCGGCCAACAACATTGCCACCACACTGCAGTTCAGCCCTGCCGATATCGGCCTGAACATCATG
This sequence comes from Burkholderiaceae bacterium, assembly GCA_017856435.1. Taxonomy (GTDB): domain Bacteria; phylum Pseudomonadota; class Gammaproteobacteria; order Burkholderiales; family Burkholderiaceae_C; genus Hylemonella. Next base: position 4,451 of record JAFMFB010000084.1, on the reverse strand, counting down.
CCGCTGTTCCATATCCACGGGCTGATTGCCGGACTGCTGGCCCCACTGTCAGCCGGCTCGCAGGTCTTCTGCACCCCAGGCTTCAACGCCTTGCGCTTCTTCAGCTGGATGGATGAATGCCATCCCAGCTGGTACACCGCCGTGCCCACCATGCACTTGGCCATTGCCACACGGGCCAAGCACAATGCCGCCGTGCTGGCGCGGCACCAGTTGCGCTTTGTCCGCTCCTCCTCCTCCGCTCTGCCACCCCAGCTGATCGACCAGATCGAAACCCTGTTTCGCGCGCCCCTGATCGAGGCCTACGGCATGACCGAGGCCACCCACCAGATGGCCTCCAACCCGCTGCCGCCCATGCCGCGTAAACGTGGGTCGGTCGGGCGTGCAGCCGGGCCCGAGGTGCGCATCCGCAGTGAAGATGGCCAGTTCCTCGGACCCGATCAGCCTGGCGAAATCGTGATTCGCGGCGCCAATGTTTCCTCAGGTTACGAGAGCAACCCCAAAGCCAATCAGGAATCTTTTGTCGACGGCTGGTTTCGCACCGGCGACCAGGGCGTGATGGATGCCGACGGCTACCTCAGCATCACCGGGCGCCTGAAGGAAATCATCAACCGCGGGGGCGAGAAAGTCAGCCCGCGGGAAATTGATGAGATCCTGCTGGACCATGTGTCCGTCCACCAGGTGGTTGTCTTTGGTGCACCGCACAAGCGCCTGGGCGAGGAAGTGGCGGCCATGGTCGTGCTGCACGAAGGGCATGAGTGCAGCGAACGTGAACTGCAGCAGTTTGTGGCTCAGCGGGTGGCTTCCTACAAGGTACCCAAGAAGATCCTGTTTGTCGATGAACTGCCCAAAGGCGCCACCGGCAAGCTGCAGCGCATCGGTCTGGCGCAGCGTATTGGACTTGGATTCGGTTCGTATGTCGGGGGCGAGTTCTGATGAAGTACGCCATTGTTGGGGCAGGTGCCATCGGTGGCTACCTGGGCGCCAAACTGGCGCTGGCCGGTGAGGAAGTTACCTTCATCGCCCGCAACAAGAACCTGGCTGCCATCAACGCCCACGGGTTTCGGCTGGTGCTGCCCGATGGCAGCACCCAACACGCCAGCAACGTGCGAGCGGTGCAGGACATGAACCAAGCGGGGCCCCAGGATGTGGTGCTGCTCACCACCAAGGCCCATCAGGTGCGTGATTTGCTGCCTGGCCTGCGCGCGCTGTTTGGGCCGCAGACCCTGGTGGTCACCATGATCAACGGGGTACCGTGGTGGTACTTCCACAAACTCGCTGGCCCCTACGAAGGTCGCCCGCTGGCCAGTGTTGACCCCGATGGCGCCCTGGCGGCCGGTATCGAGAATGAACGCATCATCGGCAGCATTGTTTACCCGGCCGCCGAACTGATCGAGCCGGGCGTGGTCAAGGTGATCGAAGGCAACCGTTTTACCCTGGGCGAACTCGATGGCCAGCGCACACCGCGCATTGAGGCGCTCAGCAAATCCATGATCGCCGCCGGCTTCAAGGCGCCGGTGTCACGCGATATCCGCTCCGAGATCTGGGTCAAGCTGTGGGGCAACCTGAGCTTCAACCCGATCAGCGCGCTGACCCATGCCACCCTGGAAACCATCTGCCGCCACCCCCTCAGCCGTGAGCTGGCCGCGCGCATGATGACCGAGGCCCAACAGGTGGGTCAAAAGCTGGGCGTGGAGTTCAAGATTTCACTTGACCAGCGCATTGCCGGTGCCGAGGCGGTGGGCGCCCACAAGACCTCCATGCTGCAGGATGTTGAAAATGGTCGGGCCCTGGAATTGCAAGCCCTGGTTGGCAGCGTGGTCGAACTCGCGCGCATCACCGAAACCCCGACCCCCAGCATCGATGCCATTTATGCGGTGACCTCGCTGCTGGCCAAGAGTCTGGCCGATCAACAGGGGCGCCTGATGGTGCAGCCGACTTAACTTGCAGGCCGGGTCCTGCGTTGATCCCGGGCCTGCCCGGTCTTAAGCTTGGGCCACAGGCGGCAAAAACCGTCGGCTGCGTTCATAGGGAAAGACATCAATCACATGGCCCGCCAGGATGCGGTCCTTGTGGCCCTGCCAGTACTTTGGGCTCAGCAGATCGGCGTGATGCCGCATGAAGATCTCCCGCACCATCGCATTGCCCAACAGATAGGGGCCAAAGGTTTCAGGAAACACATCGCGCGGCCCAACCTCAAACCAGAGCTTGTCACTGCTTGCATCATCATCGTCACTGCGCTTGGGGATCGACCTGAAATTGCAATCGGTGATGTATTCGATCTCGTCGTAGTCATAGAAGACCACCTTGCCAAAATCCGTCATGCCAAAGTTTTTCCAAAGCATGTCGCCCGGAAAAATATTGGCGGCCACCAGATCCTTGATGGCATTACCGTACTCGACCACGGCGCGCTCCACCTGCTCGCGCGCCCGTACCGCAGCTTCGCTGGTGTTGTCGAGATCGCGGGCGCCAGCATCAAACGCCTCTTTCAGGTAGAGGTTGAGCGGAATCATGCGACGCTCGATATACAGGTGCTGGATGATCACTTCGGTGTGGCCGTCTGAGTCGCGGTCGCTGATTTCAATCTGACTCGGTGCGAATCTGCGAATCTCCTCAATCAGCGCATCGTCAAAGCGTTCGCGTGGAAACGCCACCTGCCGGTACTCCAGGGTTTCGGCCATGCGGCCTACGCGGTCATGCTGCTTGACCAGCAGGTACTTGCCCTTGATCTGCTCGCGGGTGGTCTTTTTCGGCGGCGGATACCAGTCCTTGATCAGCTTGAACACATAGGGAAACGAAGGCAGATCAAACACCAGCATGACCATGCCCCGAATCCCCGGGGCCACCCGAAACTTGTCGCTGGAGTGCTTGAGATGGTGCAAAAATTCTCGGTAAAAAAGGGTCTTTCCCTGCTTGGCCAGGCCCAATGCGTTGTACAGCTCAGCCCTTGGTTTTCTGAACATCAGGCTACGCAGAAACTGAACATACGCTGAAGGCACTTCCATGTCCACCATGAAGTAGGCACGGGCAAAGCTGAACAGGACGAGCATGTCGTCTTCACCGAACAGAGCCGCATCGATGACCAGCTGATCATGTTCGTTGCGAAGAATCGGTAAGGCAAACGGCACCTCGGCAAAGCCGTTGATGATCTTGCCGACGATGTAAGCGCCCTTATTACGATAGAAAAGACTGGTCAGCACCCTGATCTGAAAATTGGCGCGCAGCGTGACATCGGTCAGTTGCTCGCTGACCGCCTTGACGACATAGTTCAAATCGCGCTTCAGGTCCTCGAAGTTACATCGTAGATGGGTGTGGCCGATGATTTCTTCCAGTGTCTGGTACAGGGTTTCAGGCGTTGGATAGTAGGCGCGATAGGTTGGGGTGGCCTCGGGCTCGTCGTTCTCGATGTACTCGGTACTAACAGCTGGCCGCACAAAGATGAAGTCATTCTGAAAATAAGTCCGGTGCAGCATGTTGCATGTGACCGAATTGAAAAAGGTCTCGGCCAGCTCAGGCTGGTGGTGATTGACCAACAATCCGATGTAGTGCAACTTGACCTGTTGCCAGATGTCCGTGGGCTGGCTGCTGGCCTTGAATTGATTTTCCAGTTGGGCAATGCATTCCTTGACCCGTTGGTCATAGAACTCGATGCGTTCACGCTGCGCGCGTTGCTGTCCATGCCAGTCGGCCATTTCAAAACGTTGCTTGGCACGAGCGGATTCGGTGCGAAACAGTCGATAGTGTCGGTTGAAGCCATCCATCATCGCCAGGGCGATGTCGTAGGCGGTGCTTGAATCAAGTCGCTGCGGAAACATCTCGCAAGTCCTGCCTGCAATGCCGGCTCAGGGCCTGCTGGCCTGCGCCACCCGATCGACCGCGGCGCGATAAAGCGACTCCAGAGAATCCCCTGATTCCACATTCATTTGCAAGTCTTGCAGCAAACCGTCATGCACCCCATAGACCCAGCCGTGCAGGGTGACCTCCTGCCCCCGGCTCCAGGCATCCTGCAGGACTGTGCTCTGCGCCACATTGGCCACCTGCTCGATCACATTGAGTTCCACCAAGGCCTCATGCCGGTGCTGTTCGGCAATCGCCTCCAGCAGTTGCCGGTGCCGGTCACGCACATCCTGGATATGACGCAGCCAGTTGTCGGCCAGGCCGATACGGGCGCCTTCCAGCGCGGCCAGCACACCCGAGCAGCCGTAATGACCCACCACGATCACATGCGACACCTTCAGGCGCTCCACCGCAAACTGAACGGTCGACAGCGCATTAAGGTCAGAATGCACCACCACATTGGCGACATTGCGGTGAACAAACACTTCACCCGGCTCCAGGCCGGTAATCTGGTTGGCAGGCACCCGACTGTCCGAGCAGCCAATCCACATGTACTTGGGTTGCTGCTGGGATTTCAGGTTGGTAAAAAATCCGGGGCGCTCCCGCTCCATCTGGGC
>JAFMFB010000014.1 GCA_017856435.1 Burkholderiaceae bacterium | reverse complement strand
TTAATTAACGACGAACAAGGAGTACTCATATGCCTCGCGTCAAACGTGGTGTAACGGCCCGCGCCCGTCACAAGAAAGTTCTCGCCCTGGCCAAGGGCTTCCGCGGTCGCCGCGGTAATGTCTTCCGCATCGCCAAAGAGGCGGTGATGAAGGCTGGTCAATACGCTTACCGTGATCGCCGTGCCAAGAAGCGGGTGTTCCGTCAGCTGTGGATTGCCCGTATCAATGCGGCAGCCCGGCAGTGCGGCATGACCTACAGCCAATTCGCCAACGGTCTGAAAAAGGCTGATATCGCCATCGACCGCAAGGTTCTGGCCGATATTGCCGTCAATGACATGGCCGCCTTTGCTGGCATTGTGGAGCAGGTTAAGGCCAAGCTGGCTGCTTGATTCCCCGCGCAGGGGCTGCACGTCTTTGTGTGGCCCACTGCAAAGAACAAGGGCTAGAGCTTTTCATTGAGCTTTAGCCCTTTGCCTTTGCAAGATCTAACAAACCGCAGGAAAAAATGAACGAGTTGGATGCCATTGTTGACAGCGCAAGGGTTGCTTTTTCCCAGGCAGCGACGCCTGCCGCACTTGAAAACGCCAAGGCCCGTTTTCTGGGAAAAACCGGCAGCATCACTGAACTGATGAAGGGCATGGCTGCGCTGAGTGTGGATGAAAAAAAATCCCGAGGTGCAGCCATCAATTTGGCCAAACAGGCCATCGAATCTGCGCTCAACGAACGGCGTCAGGCCCTGGCCGATGCTGAATTGCAGCAACAACTGCAGGCCGAAGCCCTGGATGTCACCTTGCCGGGAAGGGTTCGTGGTCAGGGCAGCCTGCATCCGGTCTCACTCACCATGGAGCGCCTTGAGGCCATTTTTGGATCGATGGGCTTTGAGGTGGCACAAGGTCCGGAAATCGAAGCCGACTGGTACAACTTCACGGCCCTCAACACGCCCGAAGACCATCCCGCCCGATCCATGCATGACACCTTTTATGTGGAAGGTGGCAGCACAAAAACCCCCAATCTTCTGCGCACCCATACCAGCCCGGTCCAGGTCCGACACGCCCTGCAACATGTCCAGAGTTACAAGACACTTACCGGTTCTGATGATCTGACTGGCATGCCTGAAATCCGGGTGATTGCCCCCGGACGCACCTATCGGGTTGACAGTGACGCGACTCACTCGCCCATGTTCCATCAGTGCGAAGGCCTGTGGCTGGGTGAAAACATCAGCTTCAAAGACCTCAAGTACCTGTTCACCGAGTTTTGTCGCACCTTCTTCGAGAGCGATGACCTGGTGCTGCGTTTTCGGCCCAGCTTCTTTCCCTTTACAGAGCCCAGCGCCGAAATCGACATTCAGTTCCAGCAGGGCCCCTTGGCTGGACGCTGGCTGGAAGTGGCCGGTTCAGGCCAGGTACACCCCAATGTGGTGCGCAACATGGGCCTGGATCCGGAGCAATATATTGGTTTTGCCTTTGGCATGGGTCTGGACCGCTTCACCATGCTGCGCTATGGCGTCAATGACCTGCGCCTGTTCTTCGATGGTGATTTGCGCTTTTTGAGCCAGTTCCGATGATTCACTGCCCAGCATCCCGTGATTTAAGGCATCACCTTGTGCAGGCACATACCGATAAAAATTTCGCAGAGATAACCCATGCAATTTCCTGAGTCTTGGCTGCGCGAATTCTGCAACCCTGCGCTGTCCACCCAGCAATTGGCCGATACCCTGACCATGGCGGGCCTCGAGGTGGAGGAGCTGCGACCGGTCGCGCCGCCTTTCAGCAAAGTCGTGGTCGGTGAAATCAAGGAAGCGGTACAGCACCCCAATGCCGACCGTTTGCGCGTCTGCCAGGTGGATGTGGGGCAGGGCGACTTGCTTAACATTGTCTGTGGAGCGCCTAATGCGCGAGTTGGTATCCGGGTGCCATGTGCCCTGGTGGGCGCTGAGCTGCCGCCGGGTGAGGATGGCAAATCGTTTCTCATCAAACTGGGTAAGTTGCGCGGTGTGGAAAGCCAGGGCATGTTGTGCTCTGCCCGCGAGTTGCAGCTGTCCGAAGACCATGGTGGCTTGCTGGAGCTGGCGGCTGATGCGCCATTGGGTCAGGACATACGTCAGCACCTCAAGCTCGATGACACCCTTTTCACCTTGAAGCTCACACCCAATCTGGCGCATTGCCTGTCGGTCTACGGTGTGGCACGGGAGGTGGCTGCTCTGACCGGCGCTCCGCTCAAAGAGCCCAGTTTTAGAGCCGCGTCTGTGGCAATCAAGGATGTGCAGGCGGTCAAGGTCAGCGCGCCTGATTTGTGCGGCCGTTTTTCGGGTCGCATTGTGCGCAATTTGAACACCCAGGCAGCCACGCCGCAATGGATGGTGGACCGGCTGGCACGTTGTGGCCAGCGCAGCGTGACCGCGCTGGTGGACATTTCAAACTATGTGATGTTTGAATTCGGGCGTCCATCCCACATCTTTGACCTGGAAAAAATTCATGGTGCGCTGGATGTGCGCTGGGGCAGGTCGGGGGAGCAACTCAAGTTGCTCAATGGCAACACGGTCACGGTGGATCAGGAAGTGGGCGTCATTGCTGACGCGCATCAGCTTGAATCGCTGGCCGGCATCATGGGGGGTGACGCCACGGCCGTGTCAGACGCCACCCGCCATGTGTATGTGGAGGCAGCCTTCTGGTGGCCCAAAGCGATTGCCGGTCGTTCGCGTCGCTACAACTTCTCAACCGACGCAGGGCACCGCTTCGAGCGGGGGGTGGACCCGCAAACCACCGTGGACCATATCGAGCGGATCACTCAGCTGATTGTGGAAATCTGCGGTACTCCCGATACCCTCTGTGGCCCAGTGGATGACCAGCAGGTCTCGATGCCTGTTGCCCAAGCTGTCACGCTTCGGGTTGCCCGAGCGGCCAAGATCATTGGCATGCCAATCACGCAGGCGCAATGCGTTGGAGTTTTCCAGCGACTCGGGTTGCCGACGACCGAAGGCAAGGGCACGCTCACCGTGACACCACCACCCTACCGCTTTGACCTGCAGATTGAAGAAGATCTGATTGAAGAGGTGGCGCGCCTGGTGGGTTATGAAACTTTGCCGCATACCCCGCCGCAGGCGCCAGTCACCCCCAAGTCGCGCCAGGAAAACCAGCGTAGCCCGTTTGCTGTGCGCCGCCAACTGGCTGATCTGGGTTACCAGGAAACCATCAACTACAGCTTTGTTGACGAACGTTGGGAGCAGGAACTGGCGGGCAACAAAAAACCGATTCGCCTGCTTAACCCGATAGCCAGTCAGATGGGCGTGATGCGTTCAACCCTGTTGGGTTCACTTCTACAGGTACTCAAGTACAACCAGGACCGCAAGGCCACCCGGGTTCGGGTATTTGAGCTGGGCCGGGTATTTTTGCGGGATGAATCGGTGCCTGACTCCCACCTTACGGTCAAGGGATTTGCCCAACCCATGCGGGTGGCCGGATTGGCCTGCGGTCCGTTGAATGGCTTGCAGTGGGGGCAAAAAGAGCAGCCTGTTGATTTTTATGATGTCAAGGGTGATGTACAGGCCTTGCTCTCACCCCTGCCGGTGCAATTTGAAGTGGCCGAGCACCCCGCGATGCATCCAGGGCGTTGTGCGCGGGTGCTGCTCAAGCAGGAGGCCATTGGCTTTGTTGGGGAGTTGCATCCCAGATGGCGACAAAGTTACGAACTCAATCAGACGCCTGTCCTGTTCGAACTGGATCTACAGGCTGTATTGCAGCGTGAAGTGCCAATGGCCCAGACCGTGACCAGGCATCAGTTCGCTGAACGCGACCTGGCCCTGGTGGTGCGCGAAAGCATATCCCACGCTGACTTGATGAAAGCTGTCTATGCAGCGCCTACACAGGGCTTGCTACGTGATGCGGTGTTGTTTGATGTTTACCGACCCAAGGCCGGGGCGAGTGTTCCTGGCATGTCTGCCGATGAGAAGAGCCTGGCCGTGCGCTTGACACTGGGCATGGACACCGCTACCTTGACCGATGAGCAAATCGATCAAGCCCTGCGGGCCATCCTTCATCAGCTGGCGCAGGACATCGGGGCCCGGCAACGTGTCTGAGTGGCTCCATCGCCAAAGCAGAGAACAATCATGGAAATAACGGTTGAAAGTCTTGAGACGCCCACCTTGACCAAGGCGCAGTTGGCCGAGTTGCTGTTTGAGCGCATCGGACTAAACAAGCGCGAAGCTAAAGACATGGTGGATGCTTTTTTTGAGCTGATTGTCAGCAACCTGATCGAGGGGCGTGACGTCAAGATTTCCGGCTTTGGAAATTTTCAGATTCGAACCAAAGCGCCTCGACCTGGCCGCAACCCTCGCACCGGAGAATCCATTCCGATCGGTGCTCGCCGGGTGGTGACTTTTCACGCCAGCCATAAGCTCAAAGACCAAATTCAGGACGACAATCCCGCTGAAGATTTCCTGTGAGGTTGATTTGCGCTTCAGAATCTGAATTTGCTGACTGACTCTTGCGACAAATTTTTTTGCACACTTGCGCAAGTTCAGGTAACCTAACACTCTCGAAAAAAAACGGTCAATACAGCACCATGGAGACCCTGCTTCCCCCAATTCCAGCCAAGCGCTACTTCACCATTGGTGAGGTGGGCGAGCTTTGCGGCGTGAAGCCCCATGTGCTGCGCTATTGGGAGCAGGAATTTACCCAGTTGCGCCCGGTCAAGCGGCGAGGAAATCGACGCTATTACCAGCACCATGAAGTGCTGATGATCCGGCGCATTCGAGATCTTCTCTACGATCAAGGCTTCACCATCAGTGGTGCGCGCAACAAGATGCAAGAAGTCTTGCAGGCCGAGCGCGGCTTGCGGCGTGTGTCTGGCAGTGACCGTTCCTTCGGCCCGGGTGATGATGAGACTATCCCTTTTGTGGTTGCCCAGGAAAAATCTTCTCACAATGAAGCCTATGAGGTTCGCTCCCCGACCGGTGCCTGGGTTCAGGCGCTTGCCAGTGAGCCCGCACAGGCCTTGCACTTGATCCGCAGCGAGCTGCATGCCATTCGTGATCTGCTCAATGCCAGTGCTGAGAACGCATCAGGCCAAGGTATAATTCAGCGCTTCGGCGTGTAGCGCAGCCTGGTAGCGCACTTGCATGGGGTGCAAGGGGTCGCGAGTTCGAATCCCGCCACGCCGACCAGTATTGACGAGGGTTAGCAGATCAGTGTCTGCTAACCCTTTTGTCTTTTCCCAATTCACGAAGACGCTGGTTACCGTTCGGTTGCTATTGCTGCGGCGCTTGGGCGTTCTTGCATTCTCTGATTTCGATAGCACGGCACGACTGAACTGCCTTTTGATATCTGAGCACACAGCTTATTGGATCGATCAGCGTCCATCGATCAGGGTCACCAGTTGCTTGTGCCTGACTCTTGAGTTGTGTGATGAAGCATGGTGTTGGGAATGCTTGGGATCGGAATGCATTAGATCAAACTTAGATCCACGCACCGAATCACAGTTGGCCACCGCGCAGTTACTAACCAAAGGGGGGCAACATGGAAGGCGACGCGATGACCAGTTTGCGAGGAATGGCTTTATTCTTGTGCTGTTGGGGACATTGGTCTTCCTGTTGCATCAAGTAGAAACCTAGGATTTCTAGGATTTCAGCATCTGCGATGCCCCCGGTAATTTGGTCTGTCAAGTTGAGTGATGATTTCGCCGACAATCGGTCATTAACTTCTGGCGAACTACTTTTTGACCGACTCAATGGCCGAACACCTGATCCCTGTACACAGCAGCCTTGACCTTGAACTGGCCAGTCGAATTACCGAAGAGGTGATTCGGCTCAGGCAACACCATCAACTACTGCCGTTGGCAATTGCCGTGCTGGATGCGGGCGGCAATCTGGTGAGTTTCAGACGAGAAAATGGGTGTGGAGTCATGCGCTTTGATATTGCCTTGGGCAAAGCCTGGGGCGCCTTAGGTATGGGCATGGCCACGCGGCAAATCCGTGATCGATTGGCCAACCGGCCCAGTTTTCAGTCAGCCCTGGCGACTGCTTCTGACGGCCGCTTCATTCCCACACCCGGTGGCGTGCTGATCCTCAATGACCAAGGCGTGGCCATTGGGGCGGTGGGGATCAGTGGCGATGCCTCTGACAAAGATGAGTTCTGTGCCATCGAGGCAATTCGAGCAGTCGGACAGCAGTCTGAGCCGGCTCAGCCGGCAGCCGATTGGGGTAGTTCGGGCTTGTAAATGTTGTGTTGCTTCCCTCAAGGTTTGCCCCCTCTCCAATCTGTCCCCTGGTAAGCCTGATTAGACAAGCCTTTACAGTAACTAGATGAAAGCGATTGATGGATGACCTGGCAATTTGTTGAGACGCCCTGGTTGAGGATTGCTTACGAAGATCACAACCCCCAAGGCAAGGGACCGGTTGTGTTGCTGCATGGCTGGCCTGATTCCACCCGTACCTGGGCGGGTGTCGTGCCTAGGCTGGTGATCGATGGATGGCGGGTGATCGTGCCGGCCCTGCGGGGTTTTGCCCCGACCACTTTTCTCAAGGCCGATACCCCTCGAAGTGGCCAATTGGCTGCTCTGGGGCGCGACCTGCTGGAGTTTCTGCAAGCGATGAAACTTGAGCAGCCTGTATTGGTCGGGCACGATTGGGGGGCGCGCGCTGTCGCCAATGCCTGTGGCCTGCAGGCGGGTGTGGCCAGTCATATGGTGTTGGTCAGTTCAGGCTATGGCACCAATTCACCCGACCAGCCCTTGTCCATGGAGCAGGTGCGCAACTACTGGTACCACTGGTTCATGGCAACTGCGCGCGGTCAGCACACAGTGCGCACTGATGGCAAAACCTTTGCCCGCACCATGTGGGATCTTTGGGCACCCGCGGGTTGGTATGACCTAGCCGAGTTTGAAGAGACCGCCAAGGCCTTTGACAACCCCGACTGGTCCGAGGTGACACTGAATTCCTACACGCATCGCTGGCGGCATGCGCCCGGCAACCCGGTGTACGAGCAGGATGATGCGGCCTTGAACCCCGCGCCCGTGCTGGATGTACCCACCTTGATGCTGCATGGTGAGGCTGACGGGGTGAATCCGGTAGCCAGTTCAGCAGATAAGGAAGGTTTTTTCAAGGGGCGCTATGAGCGGGTGTTGTTGCCCGGTATGGGCCACTTTCCTCAGCGCGAAGATCCGCAACGCGTAGCCGCAGAAATTCTGCGATTTTTGGCAACTTGACACGCCCAGGTCTGGGTTGTGACTGCTGATCGAATGTTAACGAGTCAGATCAGGTCGATACGGGTCGATTCGTCATTACCGACTTGAGACCTTAGACCGCATAGCCCGGGTTGGTTCGGTCAATCAGGCGTTGCATCGCGGCGAAAGAGTCTTCACCGGCACCGAAGTTCGGATTGAAATTGAGGGAGTCACGGACACAGGCCTCCAGCACCGGTACCGCAATGGGTTGCAGTGGCCCGAGGGCCTGTGAGGCCACCTGCACTTCGCAGGCTCGCTGCACCAGCCACATCAGATTGAAGGCATGGGCCAGGGTCTGGCCGATCACGACCGGCCCATGGTTGCGCAGCAGCAGCACGGGCTTGTTGCCGGCGCTAGCCAGGATGCGCTCGCCCTCATCCCGATGAACGGTGATCCCCTCAAACTCATGGTAGGCCACCTGGCCCCACAATTGGGCCGCGTAAAAATTGGTGAACGACAGGCCTTGCTGGGTACAGCACACCGCCAGAGTGGGTGTGGTGTGCACATGCATCACGCAGTGTGCTTGAGCGCGTGCCGCATGGATGGCACCATGAAAGGTGAAGCCGGCCGGATTGATCGGCCAGTCGGAGTGGCCCACGGTATTGCCATCACGGTCCACCTTCACCAGGCTTGAAGCGGTTACCTCGCTGTAATGCAGGCCAAAGGGGTTGATCAGATAATGGGATTGCGGCCCTGGCACCCGTAGCGAAATATGGTTGTAGATCAGTTCTTCCCAACCCATATGGGCAAAGATTCGGTAGGCTGCGGCCAGCTTGACGCGGGCATCCCATTCGTCCGCAGTGAAGCGGGCGGGTCGGAGGTAAGGTGATTCCATACGGCGGGCTTCGGGTCTGGATAAAGAGTTGTTGGGAATTGTAGGCAGAGATGCGTGTCCCTGAATCAGCAACGGGGGGGCTGTTGAATTCGGTTTACCATTGCCGAACGCTGAACCCCTGACTGGAGCGAGACCCTATGCGCGCCGAACAAAACGAATTGATGACCCGAATCGGCCCGGGAACACCTTGCGGCAATCTGATGCGTCACTATTGGCAGCCGGTTGCCCTGGTGGATGAGTTTGATCCCGCCCTTGATCCGCGAATGGACAAACGGCCGCTCAAGCCGGTTCGCTTGCTGGGTCAGGACTTGATATTGTTCAAGGACAACCAGGGCCGCTGGGGTTTGCTTGATCGTGATTGCCCCCACCGCAATGCCGACCTTGCCTTTGGCCGCCATGAAGGCGATGGGGTGCGCTGCCCCTTTCATGGCTGGAAGTTTGATGCAACCGGCCGCTGCCTGGAAACGCCGGCCGAGCCACTGGGCAGCAAACTTTGCGAGCGGGTCACCCAGGCCAGCTACCCGGTGCTTGAGCGTAGCGGGGTGCTCTTTGCATGGCTCGGCGACAAGGACAAGGTGCCTCCCTTGCCCGAGTTTGACTGCTTTGCCGCACCTTCCAGTCATGTTTTTGCTTTCAAGGGCTTGTGGCATTGCAACTGGCTGCAAGCGTATGAGGTGGGCCTGGATCCGGCCCACACCTCTTTCCTGCACCGTTTTCTGAACGACGCGCCGCTGGAGAGCGTGGGCAACAACCCAGGCGGTCGGCAGTTCAGGAGCGCCAGTCTGGGAGATTTTGCTGGCGAGCAGTGGCCCATGACCCGTGTGATGCGCGAGTTTCATCGGCCCGACATCAGTTTCGAGCCCCGTCCCTGGGGTCTGCAAATTACCACCCTGCGACCCATGACGTCCGAGCTCACCCATGTGAGAGTGACTCAGGGCATTTTTCCCTACAGCTTTGTCATCCCCCTCTCAGCCACGCTGACCATCACCCAGATGCATGTGCCGGTGGACGACACCCACACCTACTGGTATTCATTTTTCACCAGCTTTGCCGAACCGGTTGACAAGCAGGCCATGCGCAATCAGCGCACGCAGTTCATCTCCTTGCCGGATTACGTGCCCAAGGCCGGTCGCCACAACAGCTGGGGTTTCAATGCTGAGGAACAGCGCAGCAGCACCTTTCTGGGCATGGGCGAGGAAGACATCAATGTGCATGACCAGTGGGCGGTTGAAAGTATGGGGCCGATCCAGGACCGCACCCGCGAGCATTTGGGCACCAGCGACAAGATCATCATGGCCAATCGGCGCAACCTGATGTCAGCCATCGAGGCGGTTCAGGCTGGCAAGACCCCACCCGGCATCGCTGATGTCAGCCTGGCTGGCCAGATGGTCGGCCCCGATACGGTTGACGGCATTGCGCCCGCAGGAACCTGGGGTACCTGGTGGCAAGATCAGGTTCGTGAGCGGCGAAACAAGTGCCCTTGGCTCAGCGTTCAGGCGGCCCGGGCTTCAGAGACGACCCCATGAGGGGCTGTGATGTGCTGGACTCCGGTGACGACGATCGGGCCTGATTGAGGTGATGAGCACATTTGCCGAACGCTGTGGCGAGCATGACGCCGATCGCGAGCGCGCAGTCCAGTCGCTGCTTCAGAAAGTACAACAATCGGGTACCGAGTTGGTGCGGGTGGCCTGGTGCGATGTGCACGGAGCGTTGCGAGGCAAGGCAGTTGTTGCATCGCACTTGGAGTCAGTCTTGCGCAACGGCATTGGCATGGTCAGCACGCTGATGCTCAAAGATAGCTCAGACCGCACCGCGTTCAAGGTCTTTGAACCGGGTGGCACACAAAATCTTCCCGGCTTTGGCCAAGCCAACAACCTGCTGCTGCTGCCCCAACCCGAAAGCTACCAGCAGTTGCCGTGGACGCAGGGCGTTGGCTGGTTGCGGGCCCAGCCCTGGCACCAGGATGGCACCCGCGTTGAATTTGACACGCGCCGAGTCCTGCAGCGCGCCCTTGAGCGTTTGAACATGGCCGGCCTGGACATGCGTTGCGGACTGGAAATCGAATTTCATATTTACCGCATCAAGGACAGCTGGCAACAGCTCGATCCGGCGAGGGCCGCCTGGCCTGGTGAGCCGCCCGAGCTGGAGATGATCCATCCCGGCTATAACCTGCTCAATGAGGCCTGGCTGGACATGGCCGAGCCGCCTTTGCGGATCGTGCAGCACACGGCACAGGCGCTGGGTCTGCCGCTGGTGTCCCTGGAGCTTGAGTTCGGACCCTCCCAGGTTGAGGCGGTCTTTGATGTCACCGATGCCATGACGGCTGCCGACAACATGGTGTTGTTTCGAAATGCGGTGAGGATGGCCCTGCGGCGTTCGGGTTACTACGCCAGCTTTACCTGCCGTCCTCCGTTTCCCAACATCATGTCCAGTGGCTGGCACTTGCATCAATCGCTGGTGTCGCTGGAGCGCGGCCAGAATGCCCTGCGACGAGAAACTCCTGCCAGAGGTAGCTCTGAACTCGATGCCGCCCATACCCTGAGCGATCTGGGTGAGCATTACCTGGCAGGTTTGCTCAAACATGGCCGGGGCATGACCGTGTTCTGCACACCCACCATCAATGGCTTTGGCCGCTTCATGGGCAATCCGCTAGCACCACAGTCCGTGCTGTGGGGGCGGGACAATCGAGGTGCCATGTTGCGGGTGGTGGGAGCCTGCGGCGACCCGGGCACGCGCATCGAAAACCGGATCGGTGAACCCGCGGCCAATCCTTACCTTTATCTGGCAGCCCAGATTCACGCCGGGCTGGATGGTATTGAAGGCAGCTTGCGTGCCCCCAAGGCCACCGATGCGCCCTATGCGCCCAGTTCAGAACGACTGCCCACCAGCCTGGCCGAGTCGCTTGAGGCTCTGACTGGCGACCCGGTGCTGGTCTCAGCCTTTGGTAAAAATTTTGTTGATTATTTTCAGCAAATCAAGCGTCATGAATTGAACCGCTTTAATGAAGCCGTTGACAAAGACGAATTTCAGCGACGCGAATATTTCAGCAGGATTTAAGCCCATGCCAACCCTTTATTTTCTGACCCGCCAGCGGGACGGATCCCTGACGCCTCAGGACATTGAGGCCGAAGTGGGTCAGACAGTGATGCAGGCCGCCCTGGCAGCACACATTGACGGGATTGCCGCCGATTGCGGTGGCATGCTCACCTGCGCCACCTGCCATGTCTATGTGACCTCCGAGTGGGCGGCCAGACTGCCACCACCCGCTGCCGAGGAACTTGAGATGCTCAACTTTGCCGCGGCTGAACAACGCGAGACCAGCCGATTGAGCTGTCAGATCAAGGTCGGACCCGAAACCGACGGTTTGATGCTAGAACTGCCTAGCCGGCAGTATTAGGGTTTGGTTTGGAGGCCTGGTATGTTCTGGCGTTGCAGCCTAGCCACGGGTCACCCATTCAAGCGGCTCGGCAAAGACGCCCTATCCCTGTGCGCTGAGTTTGGGTTTAGTTTTGCCCGTTGAAGAAGTCAACGATCTTTGATATCTGCCCGAGCATCATTTCACGGCCGCGCACCACCGTGCATCCACAACTTTGTGCCAGTGCCAATAAGGGGGTTTGCTCTGGTTTGACAATGGCATCAAACACAATCAGGCTTGACGGCAGTGTGCTGACCGGAAATGGCAAGCGTGCATCGTCAAGCATGCCCACGGGGCATGCATTGAGCAGGATGTCAATGCCGTCGATGCTGGGGGGGGAAATTTCCACCCGGGTGTCGGGGCTGACCCGGCCAAACAGATCGGCCAGGCGCTCAGAGCGCTCTGTGTCCTGATCAAACAGTCGTATCAGGGCGGGATGCTCGGCCGCAATGGCCGCTCCAATCGCTGAACCGGCGCCGCCCTGGCCGATCAGCATGACCCGCTTGTCTTTAAACGACAGGCCTCTGCGGCGAAAGCTCTCCACACAGCCCAGCCCATCAAAAATTTCACCATGCCACTGGTCGCCACGCCGTGCCAAGGCGTTGATCGCGCCTACCTGCAGGGCTTGGGCTCCAAGTGCCTGAGCCAGCACGATGGCTTTGGCCTTGAAAGGAATGGTGAAAATCAGACCGTCCAGGTTATGCAACTGCATCAGGCGGGGCAGCACGTCATCAAAATCTTGCTCACGCACATGCATTGGAACCAGGACAGCGTTCATCGGTCTTTGATGCATCTCCCAGGTCACCATCTCAGGCGATCTGACCTGCTCGATCGGGTCGCCCACGATGCCATAGAGCCGGGTCTTGCCATTCAGAAATTCGACTTGTTCCATTTCAGCCTCATCGTGGTTTTGGCGATTTTATGAAAGACCACAGCAGTCAACTCAATCCAAGTGCACTTGAAGTGCATTGCAAGTGCAAGACAAGCCCAGTCATTACTGAGGCTTGGGTCGTGGCGTCAGTCGGTCGAGTTGTTCGTTGCGCTGATGCGCGGGCAGGCCGGCAAGGGTTCGCACTGCCGCATAGAAATTTGGCAAGTTGCCTGCATGTTGAGCGAGTAGCGCCTCAAATGCCGGGACATATTGGGTGTACATGGCCACCGAGGCCAAATGGGCGTTACCCAAGGGCTGAGCAAACCAGCGGTCATACCCGCTGAAGCTTGTCTTATCCAGCTTGCGGTTGGCATAGGCCGCTTTGAGGCTTTCAAAAGCCGCAGCTTTGCGCTGGCGCTTTTCGGCGTCAGTGAGTTGACTGTCATACAGTTGTGAAAGGGTTTCTCGGGTCTGCGCAATCAGAGCTCGGATGCTGGTCCGAAATTCCTGCAACTGGGCATGGTGCTCAAGCTGCGCGATGCTGCCATGCTGCATCAGCCAGCGTGAGATTCCTGCCTGCTCGACCACGGTGGCGAACGATTCATTGAATACCGAGTCGTCTTGCACATACACAATCTGATGAGCCAGCTCATGAAACAAAAGCCGGGCCAGTTCGGTTTCCGGGTACTGAATAAATGTGTTCAAGACCGGATCGGCAAACCAACCCAGGGTGGAGTAGGCAGGGACTCCGCTGACATAGACATCATCCCCGCTCGCAGCAATATGTTTGGCCTGAGCCTGAGCGTCAGCTTCGGCAAAGTAGCCCCGGTAATTCACGCACCCAGCCACGGGAAAGCACCATGTTCTGGGCTTGATCGAAAACTCTGGGGTCGCATACACATTCCAGACCACGTAGGGGCGCTGCAAATCGGCGTAGCCCCGGTAGCTCTTGTTGTTGGGCAGGGCCAATTCATGAATGGCAAATTCGCGGATCCGCTGTGTCAGCTGTAGTTTGTCGCGCAGCCGGGTGTCCAGCTGATCGTCCTGCAGCAGCAATTCAATCGGTTTTTCACGGTTCATGATTTCCAATTGACCGCCTACGGACTGCAGATAGTAGGAAAGATGCGCGCAGCCACCCAACATCATTGGGAGCAGCACTGCAAAGGCAAAGCGTTTCATGTTGATTGAGTGAAATGACCCATGCGCAAAAAATGTGCGCATTGATTTGCCACCTCGCGCGAGTAAAGCATTTCGCTATGGCTGACGTTCATCAGAATTCGCTGATGGTGACCTGGAAGTTCAGTCTCGGCAACGCTAACTGCCCCATCGTTGGGGCTTGGCAAGTCAGGGGCAACCAGCCGGCCCAGGCCGAAACCGCGTGTTCCGGCCAGGATACCTATCGCACAGTCGGGCAGTGGGGGAGGTGGGTCAGCCAGCCATTGGGTCATGCTGTGACCCAGCAGTGCCTTGCCGCCGGGCAATCGCGCAAGCGCCTGCGCCGCATGACTTTGGGCGTAAGGCGTTCCGAGCATCAACAAGCTCTCGCAGCGGGGATAGGACGGTGTCTGCAGCATCTTGAGCGCCACCAAGCCCCCCAGACTGTGGGAGACGATCTGTACCCTGGGAGCATCGAGTTGAGCGCAAAAATCAGCCAGCCGGCTGGCATTGTCACTGAGCGTCAGACGCATTGAGGGGTAGGAATAGGTTTTGATGATGAACCCATGCTGCTTAATCCTTCGTGCCAGCAAGGCCATGAAGAAGCTATTGAGCCACAGCCCGTGAATGAGGATTACAGGCATTCTCGAGGTCTCTTTGTCAGCCATGGGGTTCAAGCAGATGAGTGGAGGTCAGCTGAAACGGATCTTGCTTGGTTGTCAGATCAATTGAAAGGTTTGGCATCGAAATCCGACGGGTTTAATTCTGGATCCGGAATCGGCCTAAGTGTGTTGAACCGATCCAGTTGGCAACTTCCCAAAATATGCCTCACTTCTGTGTTTTGGCGGGTCACGGGGCACTTGGGTTGAAGGTAGCTACGGCGTATCATGCGCGAACTTTCATGACCAAAATCGATCGATCCAATTTTCGAACCTACCCATGCGCAAGCAGCTAGTGGCTCAAAGTGGATTGGGCGCAATTGTCCTGGTCGACTCAATCACTCAGATTGATGACGCTGATGCGGGCAGCGTGGTGATTGCTGCATCACACGGCGGTTCCAGCTCGGCCCAATTTGCCCTGGAGCAGCCCTTGCGCCTGGTGGTGTTCAACGATGCCGGTGGTGGCAAGGATCAGGCGGGTGTTGCCGGTCTGAAAATCCTGCAGGACCACAAGATGCCAGCAGCCACGATCGCCCACACCAGCGCGAGAATTGGGGACAGCGCTGACATGTGGGAGAACGGCGTGATTTCGTATGTAAACCTGGCAGCCAAGGCATTGGGTCTCAGGCCAGGGTATTCACTCAGACAAACCCTCTTGCAGTCTCCCTTGCCAGACGCATCCGAGGAAGGCGCAAGGTAATTAACAGGATAGAGCTATGAGCCAGGGTTGGATGTTCCGCGATCTGCTTATCGCTGGGCTAATGCTTCTGGGCGGCAGTAGCTGGGCACAGCCCGTGCTGACTTGTCTGCCCGAACAGCAGGGAGAGTTGGTACTTTTTGCCATCCGACCCAACTTTCACACTGTGAACGGCCGCATGGGCGGTTTTGATCCTTGTGAAGCCAGCGTCAAATTCCGGCTTCCGGCGGGCGTTGCCAAGCCTGCACTGATGATCAGCGTGCATGGTGGCGGTGGCCTGTCTGATGTGTTGAAGTCAGATGAGGCTTTTTTTCGGGCTGGGTTTGCAACTTTGGCATTCAGTGCCTACAGCATGCAGGGCATCAAAGGGCGAGATTCACTTTTCTGGGCTCGTTCCGTGACCAACGAGGCCCGCCAGCGCATGATCTACAGCACTGCGCTGGCAGCCTACCAGTGGGCGATCCAGCGCAGCGATATTGATAGCAGCCGGATCTACTTCTTTGGAATTTCCAACGGCGCTGCGGTGGTAGCCAACCTGGCGGGCGTGGTGGACCCCGCGCATGTCAAGGGCGCGATCGCAGAAGGTGTCACCCCGGTGGGGCTTGGACTGCCAGACCGGATCAATGTGCCGGTGCTGCTTGCGTTTGGCAAACTCGACGACTATGGCAACCCTGATCCCACAGGCAAGCGCTGGACTCTGAGCGGCGACTGCCGGATGAATATTCAATTTGCCGGGCTGCCTCCAGGTAGTTCAAGCTATTGCAATTCGGGCACACCCGGGCGCCAAATTCCTAACGCCCTGGAATGGGCTGAAGCTGTCAAAAAGAAGGGCGGTACGATCGACATTGCCTACTTTGACAATATGGCTCACAGTGCCTACTTTGGCCCGCTGGTCCAGCGTCGTGCCACCTGGGGCTCGGGCGAGACGCTGGGCGCCTCGCTGGGTGCCACCGATGCCGCCAGGGCTGAGTTCTTCAAGACCATGCTGGCCTTTATCGAAAACCATCGGTAGCGACTGTTGGCGTGGTTATACAAATACAAATCAAATACAAACGTTTGCTCCGATCGTCTGGCCCAATGCAAAATCCACTGCTTGCAGCCGGCAGTTTCAATGAAAACTGATTTTTCATGAGTGACAAAACCCGCAAGCGTCTGGCCCCGGGCGTGACCCCGCTGGAAATATGGTCCTGGGCGATGTATGACTTTGCCAATTCGGGCTACACCACGGTAGTGATCACCGCGGTGTTCAGTGCCTACTTCGTCGCAGAGGTGGCAGCCAATGCGCCCTGGGCCACCTTTGCCTGGACGGCTGCACTGGCGGTGTCCTATGCCCTGATCATGCTGAGTGCTCCCTTGCTGGGAGCCTGGGCCGATGCGCGGGCCGCCAAAAAACGTTTGCTGCTGGCCACCACACTGGGCTGCATTGTCTTTACCGCTGCCCTGGCGGGCGTCGGCCGCGGCGACGTGGCTCTGGCCGTTGTGCTGATCGTGCTCTCCAATTTCTTTTTCGGATCAGGTGAAAACCTGATTGCCGCTTTTCTGCCGGAAGTTTCCGAAGGCGATGCCCTGGGGCAGGTCTCTGGTTGGGGCTGGAGCCTGGGTTATTTGGGGGGGCTGGTGGCGCTGGGCGCCAGTCTGGCGTATGTGACCTGGGCGCAAGCTCAAGGGGCCAGGGCGGTTGACTTTGTGCCAGTCACCATGCTGATCACGGCGGCCTTCTTTTTGCTGGCTTGTCTGCCGACTTTTCTGTTTCTGCGGGAGCGGGCTCAGGCACGAGCCGGATCGGTCCCTTTGCGAGCCGCCTGGCAGCGACTGGGGCAGACGCTGCGTGCGGCACAGCATTTTCGTGACCTGCGGCGCTTTCTCGCTGGGCTCATCTTCTATCAGGCAGGTATTCAGGCGGTCATTGCACTGGCGGCGGTGTATGCGCAGCAAGCCATGGGGTTCAGTACCCGCGAGACCCTGGTGTTGATTCTGGTGGTCAACATCACAGCCGCCTGCGGCGCTTTTGCCTTCGGTCATGTGCAGGACAAGCTGGGCCATGTGCCCACCATCGTGCTCACCCTGGCCGGTTGGATTGTCACGGTGCTGCTGGCCTGGCGATCTGACAGCGCAGCGATGTTTTGGCTGGCAGCCAACCTGGTGGGTGTCTGCCTGGGGTCCAGCCAATCTGCCGGTCGAGCGCTGGTGGCTTACCTGAGTCCGCCGGGCCGTCAGGCAGAATTTTTTGGCTTGTGGGGTCTGGCAGTGAAATGTTCATCAATTCTGGGGCCATTGACCTATGGCGCAGTCACCTGGTTATCAGGCGGCGATCACCGGCTTGCAATACTGTTGACCGGTCTTTATTTTGTTGTCGGCATCGTGATTGTTGCCGGGGTCAGCAGCGAGCGGGGACGTCGTGCTGCCCTGGAGGCAACGGCGTTTGACCCGGGTGGCTGAAACATATTGGTCAAGCTCAGCCCTTGCCCCCAAATGGCCTAAGCATTTATTTGGTTAATTCACTACAGGAGAGAACTGCCATGCCAGTTGTTTATGAAAAGAGAACCTATAACGTCACCGTTGGCAAGATGCCAGAGGTAGTGCGTCTCTATGCCACTTTGGGGTGGCCTGCCCTTGAGCGCGGGGGTTTTGCCAAAAATCTGATCGGTTATTTCACCTCGGACACAGGAGAACTTCACCAGCTTGTGCATTTGTGGCGTTTTGAAAGTGACGATGCGCGGCGGGCGTTCTGGGGCAAGCTGTTTTCTGATCAGGACTTCATGGCCTTTGCGGTCCAGTTGCGTCCGCTGCTGCGCTCTCAAAGCAACCAGCTATTGCTCGCAGCCCCATGGGGCCCGGCACCTTGAGGCTGCATCGCTTGGGCATGGCTAACGCTCTTTTCTGCTGAGCCGATTCAGGCCGCCACTTCCTGCTCGGCGGGGTCGAAATCAACTTCGATCTTGGCGTTGTTGTTATCGTGGAAAAACAGTTGCCAGGTGCCATAGTCCGGCAGGCGGCGCAGTTCGTAGTTCAAGCCACGCGATTTGAGCTTGCTGAGCATCTCGGCCAGATCCTTGCCTGAAAACGCCATGTGGTCGATCACGCCTTTGACCAGGGTTTCTTTTGGTTTGCCGCCCACGATATGCAGGATGGGGTCGTTGCCGCCGCGAGCATACAACCAGGCGCCAGGAAACGTGAAGGGCGGACGGGGGCCGGCATGCAGGTCCAGCATGTCGGCGTAAAAGGCAAGTGTGTCTTGCACGTTATCGGTCAGAATGGTGAAATGATTCATCGAAGTGGCAGGCATTTCATTTCCTTTCAGAATATTGCATGAAATTCTATCGATTCAATACCATCGCAACAAAGGGGCGGGATGCCCTCCGCTTTTGTCAAGGACCGACACTTTTTGCCAGCCGATTTCTATATGCATTGTTTGCTCTGGTTGCCATCGGTTTGTCTGCTTTGCCCATCAGCGCGCAAGCCAACGAACTGGCTCAGCAATTGAAATCGCCTGACTATGTGCTGCTAATGCGACACGCCTACGCCCCGGGAGTGGGAGACCCGCCGGGCTATTCCCTCAAACGGTGCGAAACCCAGCGAGTGTTGAATGAAGAGGGCAAGGCCCAGGCAGTGCGTGCTGGCCAGTGGCTGCGTGCCAATGGGGTGGAGAAGGCAAGGGTCTACAGCAGCATCTGGTGTCGTTGCCAGCAAACTGCACAGTCTTTGCAGCTGGGACCAGTCATTATCGAACCCTCACTGGCTTCGTTTTTTGATCGACCCACCCAGGCCAGTGCACAGAACCAGGCCCTTCAGCAATTCATTGCCAAATTGCTCAAAACCAAGGGCGATCACGCCCTGATCCTGGTCACCCACCATGTCAACATTCGGGAATTCATGGGGCGCGATATCGGCTCTGGCGATATGGTGCTGGCGCGGGTCAGCGACAAGGGCCAGGTACTGGACTACAAGCTCTATCCCAGTCCCTAGGTCGGCTCTGACGGTATTAGCAGTGACGCTGGTTCAGCGCAACGGTGCCACCCTTGAGCCGACCAGACGG
Organism: Burkholderiaceae bacterium; assembly: GCA_017856435.1. Taxonomy (GTDB): domain Bacteria; phylum Pseudomonadota; class Gammaproteobacteria; order Burkholderiales; family Burkholderiaceae_C; genus Hylemonella. The sequence continues at coordinate 36,786 of JAFMFB010000014.1, read as the reverse complement.
CTCTTGAACTTACTCTGCTCGTATGCCGGCCGACTTGACGACCTGCTCGTAGCGGTTGAAGTCCTGCTGCATCGCGCCCCCAAACTGCTCGGCACTGCCTGGGGCAGGTTCGATGCCCAGTTTGAGAAGTTTTTCCTGGGCTTGCGGGTCATTGAGCACGGCGTTGAGCTCACTGTTCAGCCGCTTCAGAATGGCCGCAGGGGTGCCCGTGGGGGCGAGCACGCCCACCCAGGAGTCAACCACAAAATCGGTAATGCCACTCTCAATGAAGGTGGGGACATCCGGCAGGGCGGAAGTGCGCTTGGCCGATGAAACGGCAATGGCCCGCAATTTTCCGGATTTCACATGCCCCTGGGCGCCGGCCACCGCGGTGTAGACCAGCGGGATGTTGCCCCCCAGCAGGTCAGTCATGGCCTGGCCGCCCCCTTTGTAAGGCACATGGGTCAGGTTGGCGCCTGTGCGAAGCTTGAGCAATTCACCGGCCAGATGCGGGGTGCCCCCAGTGCCCGAGGTGCCAAAGGGCAGACCCCCGTTACGGGTTTTGGAGAGCGCGATCACCTCACCCAGGTTCTTGGCTTCAAGACTGGGATGGGCCACCAGAATCAGGGTGGCATTACCGATCTTGCCAACCGGGGCAAAGTCTTTCAGGGTGTCAAACGGGATTTTGGGGAACACATGGGGGTTGATCACCATGGTCCCATCAAATCCCAGCAACAAGGTGTAACCGTCGGGTGCGGCAGCCTTGACCAGGCTGGTACCAATGTTGCCCGAGGCACCAGGCTTGTTGTCCACCACCACTTGCTGGTTCAGGCGCTTGCCCAGAAATTCGGCAATCACGCGGCCACTGGTGTCAGTGACACCGCCCGGGGTGAATGGCACCACCAGGCGAATCGGCTTGGTCGGCCAGCTGTCCTGGGCCAGGGCAGATCCAGCAAATGCCAGGGCGACCGAGCTGGCTGTCAGGCAGCACCAGAATGATCGCCGGGCAAGGTTCATTAGGTGGAATTGAAATTTAAGCATGCCAGTCTCCTGTTTTAAGTTGCAATTTTGAAGTTGAAAAAGTCCAATTTTTTTCAGGTGCCGGGCTCAGCATAGCGCCGATCAAAAGCCCAGACATCCTCAAAGCCCATCAGTCGTGTCAGATCGGAAAAGGGGAGCAGGGGTGTTTGACATCCCGCCGATGAGCCATGGTTTTGAATATGTTGATAGACCGATTGCATGGCCTGGGTGGCAGCCAGCAGGGCGGTGACAGGAAAGATGGCAATCTTGTAGCCGATCGACTCCAGATCAGCCCGACTGAGTACCGGGGTGCGACCCCCTTCGACCATATTGGCAACCAGGGGCAGGTCAAAGCGCCGACCAATCTGGCGCATTTCTTCCTCTGTCTCGGGTGATTCGACAAACAGGATGTCGGCACCCGCCTTGGCATAGGCTTCAGCACGCCGTAGTGCTTCATCCAGCCCCAGGCTGCTGCGCGCATCAGTGCGGGCAATGATCAGAAACTCGCTGGACTGTCGAGAATCAACAGCCACCTTGATCTTGCGGACCATATCCGCCATGGGGATGACGCGTCGCCCCGGGGTATGGCCACACTTCTTGGGAAATTCCTGATCTTCCAACTGAATGGCGCAGGCTCCGGCCGCTTCATAGCCTTCGATCGTGTGCCGCACATTGAGCAGCCCACCATAGCCAGTGTCGCCATCGGCAATCAGCGGCGTGCGCGCCATACCGGTCATGGAGCGCACCCGCCCGACCATGTCGGTGTAAGTGGCCAGTCCAGCATCGGGTAGCCCGGTGTAGGAAGCGACAGTGCCAAAGCCAGTCATGTACAGCGCATCAAAGCCAAAGCTGTCGGCCAGTCTTAAGGAAATCATGTCAAAGACCCCGGGCGCACTGATCAAGCCGGGCTGATTCAAGCGGGTACGCAATGATGGCAAGGAATTTTTAATGGGCTGCATCGTTTGGTTTTTTGTCATGAACTTGTCATATTGCAATCTTAAAGTCTCGGCGTCGAAATGAAAATTAATGTATCAGGCAAGGAGTATGAAATGAAAAAGACGTTAATTCATCTGATTTGGGCAGGCATGCTGACAGCGGGTGTCAGTCTGGTGCAGGCCCAGTCCATCACCGGCGCGGGTGCCAGTTTTCCGGCACCGGTTTATGCCAAGTGGGCGAGCGATTACAACAAGGCAACAGGTGTCAAGGTCAATTACCAGTCGGTCGGCTCAGGTGCCGGTATCAAGCAGATCGATGGCAAGACGGTTGACTTCGGGGCATCCGATATGCCGCAAAAAGACGAGGATCTCGCCAGAAAAGGGCAGATTCAGTTTCCGACTGTCATGGGCGGCACGGTGGCGGTGGTCAACATCAAGGGCATTGCACCGGGGCAACTGAAATTGACGGGTCCTGTTTTGGCCGACATCTATCTGGGCAAGATCACCAAGTGGAATGACAAGGCCATTACGGCGCTCAACCCAGGCCTGAGCCTGCCCGACGCCACCATCGCACCGGTTCGCCGTGCCGATGGCTCGGGTACCACCTTTGGTTTTACCAACTACCTGAGCCAGGTCAGCCCGGAGTGGAAAGCAAAGGTCGGTGAGGGCACCGCAGTCAATTGGCCGGTGGGCGCGGGTGGCAAGGGCAATGAAGGGGTGTCGGCTTTTGTGGCCCGCCTGTCCAACTCTATTGGCTACGTTGAATTTGCCTATGCCAAGCAAAACAAGATGGCGCACACCCAGTTGCAGAATCGCGATGGTGTCTTTGTCCAGCCCAGCGATGACAACTTCAAGGCCGCCGCCGCCGGCGCCGACTGGACAAAAAGCTTCTACCAGATTCTGGGCAACAAGCCAGGCAAAAACGCCTGGCCCATCACCAGCGCCACCTTTATCCTGATGCACAAGGTGCAGGACAAGCCGGACAATGCAGCCCAGGCGCTCAAGTTCTTTGACTGGGCCTACAAGAACGGGGACAAGACAGCGGATGACCTGGAGTATGTGCCCTTGCCGGACTCTGTCAAAGCTGCTGTGCGCAAACAGTGGGGTTTGATCAAGGACGCCTCCGGCAAACCGGTCGCCGTCAATTGAAGGCATAAGATAATCATCCGATGCAAAAGCGGCCTGCCTCAACCAACAACCGCTATGGTCAATGGCTTGACGAAGTGTTTGCTTGGTTGGCCAAGGGGGCGGTTTGGACGACGCTGGCTCTGCTGGCCAGTATCCTGATCTCCCTGCTGCTGGGTGCCTGGCCTGCGATTGAGCGTTTCGGGTTGGGCTTTCTGGTCAGCCCGGTGTGGGACCCAGTGCAGGAAAATTTTGGCGGCCTGGTCATGATCTATGGCACTCTGGCCACCTCGGCGATTGCCTTGCTGATTGCGGTGCCGGTCAGTTTTGGCATTGCCCTCTTTCTGACCGAGATGTGCCCAGCCTGGCTCAGGCGGGCCCTGGGTACGGCGATCGAACTGCTGGCGGCAGTGCCCTCCATCGTGTACGGCATGTGGGGGCTGCTGGTCTTTGGCCCCATTCTGGCCACCTATGTCCAGATGCCCCTGCAAAAGTTGCTGGATGGCGTTCCCTACCTTGGCGCCCTGGTGTCGGGGCCCCCGGTGGGTATTGGAATCCTGTCGGCCGGCATCATTCTGGCCATCATGATCATTCCCTTCATTGCCTCGGTGATGCGGGATGTCTTTGAGGTCACGCCGGCCCTGCTCAAGGAGTCGGCCTACGGCTTGGGCTCGACCACCTGGGAGGTGGTCTCCAAGGTGGTGCTGCCCTATACCAAGGCCGGTGTGGTGGGGGGCATCATGCTGGGCCTGGGTCGTGCCCTGGGCGAAACCATGGCGGTTACCTTTGTCATCGGCAACATGAATCAGCTCAGCACCCTGAGCGTGTTTGATGCCGCCAACAGCATCACGTCGGCCTTGGCCAATGAATTTGCCGAGGCTGCCGATGGCCTGCACCAGGCGTCGCTGATTTACCTGGGGTTGGTGTTGTTTTTGATTACTTTTGTGGTGCTGACTCTCTCCAAGTTGCTGCTGCTGCAGTTGCGCAAGAAGGAAGGGGCCAAGTCATGAGCGCGCAGGACGAACTGCGCCGTGTCGCCTTCAGGCGGCGCAAACGCGTCAATACCGTCGCCCTCACGCTGTCGCTGGCGGCCATGGCCTTTGGCCTTTTCTGGCTGTTCTGGATTTTGTGGGAAACCTTGCGCCTGGGTTGGTCTGGATTGACCTGGAGCGCCCTGTCGCAAATGACCCCTTCGCCCAATGAGGCGGGAGGCATTGCCAACGCGATTTATGGCTCGGTATTGATGGTCGGCCTGGCCACCTTTGTCGGAACGCCGATCGGCATCATGGCCGGCATCTACCTGGCTGAATATGACCCCAAGGGATGGCTGGCAGAGGTCACCCGTTTTGTCAACGACATTCTGCTGTCGGCCCCCTCGATCGTGATCGGCTTGTTCGTCTATGCGGTGGTGGTGGCAAAGTTCAAGTCATTCTCAGGTTGGGCCGGTGTGATGGCGCTGGCGCTGATTGTGATTCCGGTCGTCATTCGCACCACGGAAAACATGTTGCAGCTGGTGCCCGCAGCCATGCGAGAGGCCGCCTACGCGCTGGGCACGCCCAAGCGAAAAGTGATTCTGCTGATTACCTTGCGAGCTGCACGTGCCGGTGTCGTCACCGGCGTGCTGCTGGCCGTGGCGCGCATCTCGGGCGAAACTGCGCCGCTGCTATTTACCGCCCTGAACAACCAGTTCTGGACATCGTCTCTGTCCGAACCCATGGCCAGCCTGCCGGTAACAATTTTCAAATTCGCCATGAGCCCCTATGAAAACTGGCAACAACTGGCCTGGGCTGGCGTGCTGCTGATCACCATCACGGTGCTGGCGCTCAACATCCTGGCCCGGGTGCTGACGCGACACAAGTCCTGATGGCAGCTCTGCGGCTAATTTTCAGCAAGGAAACCTATGCAAACCGACCCCGCAACGCTTGTTGACCCCAAGTCCAAGATCACGGTGCGCAACCTGAACTTCTTTTACGGCAAGTTTCATGCGCTCAAGGGCATTGACCTTGACATTCCGCACAACCGGGTGACGGCGTTCATCGGCCCATCCGGTTGTGGCAAATCCACCCTGTTGCGGGTATTTAATCGGATGTTTGAGTTGTACCCCGAGCAGCGGGCTGAGGGCGAGGTCCTGCTCGATGGTGAGAACCTGCTGACCAGCAAGCAGGACGTGGCGCTGTTGCGGGCCAAGGTGGGCATGGTGTTTCAGAAGCCCACCCCGTTTCCGATGTCGATCTTTGACAACATTGCCTTTGGCATCAAGTTGTTTGAAAAGCTCAGCAGCGCCGACATGGAGGATCGGGTTGAGTGGGCACTGCGCAAGGCCGCGCTTTGGGATGAGGTCAAGGACAAGCTCAGGCAGAGCGGCTCCAGCCTGTCGGGCGGTCAGCAGCAGCGTCTGTGCATTGCCCGTGGCATTGCGATCAAACCCGAAGTGATCCTGCTGGATGAACCCTGTTCGGCGCTTGACCCGATCTCGACGGCCAAGATCGAGGAGCTAATTGTCGAGCTGAAGCAGGACTACACAGTGGTGATCGTCACCCACAACATGCAACAAGCTGCGCGCTGCAGCGATTACACGGCCTACATGTACCTGGGCGACCTGATCGAATTCGGTTCGACTGAACAGTTGTTCTTCAAGCCCAACCGCAAGGAAACCGAAGACTACATCACCGGACGCTTTGGCTGAACAGGAGTCAACCCATGCCAGAAAAACACCTATCCACACAGTTTGATACAGAGCTCAGTACCGCCTCCTCGCGCGTCATGGAGATGGGTGGGCTGGTTGAATTACAGGTCCAGCAGGCCATCCAGGCACTGGGACAACTTGATGCCAACATTGCACAACGCGTGCTTGTCGCCGAGAAGCAGGTCAATGACATGGAGGTTGAACTCGATCACGAGATTTCATCCATCATTGCCCGCCGCCAGCCCACTGCCCGTGATCTGCGCCTGCTGCTGGCGGTGGCCAAGGTCACTGCGAACCTTGAGCGTGCCGGCGATGAGGCAGAAAAAATGGCGCGGATGGTGCTTGCGATTTTGAAAGACGGGGCGCCACGCAACTTGCCCACCTCAGACCTGCGGGTGGTTTCAGACATGGCAGCCGGCCTGTTGCGCAAGGCGCTGGATGCCTTTGCCCGTCTGGACACGGCCACCGCCCTGGCCATTTTGCGTGAAGATGATCTGATTGACCAGGAATATGGCAGCTTTCTGCGCGTCCTGATCACCTACATGATGGAAGATCCCCGCATGATCTCGCCCAGCCTGGATTTGCTCTTTCTGGCCAAGGCCATTGAGCGGGTGGGCGATCACGCCAAGAACATTGCCGAACTGATCATCTATATCGTCAAGGGCGCTGATGTCCGACACGCATCCATCGAGGAAATTGAATCGGTCCTGAAATGAAAGCACCCCGGGTCCTGATTGTTGAAGACGAACCGGCGATTGCCGAGTTGTTGGATGTCAATCTGCGGCACAACGGCTTCCAGACCGTCACGGCGGTTGACGGTCGCGCGGCGCAGCGCGAAATCGATGAGGTCCTGCCTGACCTGGTGCTGCTGGACTGGATGCTGCCCGGCGATAGCGGTGTAATGCTGGCAAAGCGCTGGCGAGCTGATGAAAGAACCCGCCAGGTACCGATCATCATGTTGACTGCGCGCAGTGAAGAGATGGACCGGGTGGCCGGTCTGGATGCCGGGGCTGATGATTACCTGAGCAAACCTTTTTCCACCAAGGAGCTGTTGGCGCGAATTCGCGCCGTCTTGCGCCGCCGTCTGCCCGAACAATCCAGTGCGGTCATCACGCTGGGTGAGCTCACCCTGGATGGGGGCACACACCGCATCAGCCATGCCGGCCATCCGCTCAAGCTCGGGCCAACCGAGTTCAAATTGCTGCAGTATCTGATGCACCATCCTGAGCGGGTTCACAGCCGAAGCCAGTTGCTTGACAAGGTGTGGGGAGACCATGTGTTCATCGAGGAGCGCACGGTGGATGTGCATGTGAAACGCCTGCGCGAGGCCATGGGAGAGGCTGCAGCCATGCTGGAAACCGTGCGTGGTGCGGGCTATCGTCTGAGTCGCGGGGCCTGAGGGCGGGGCAGTCATGTTCGGTCGTGCCATCAGCTTTCTTCTCTTGCAGGGCCTGGGCGGCATTATGGGATGGCAGATGGCGCCCGAGGCCTTGCAATTGCGCGGCATGGTGATCGGGATGCTGGCCGTCAGTCTGCTTTTTTTCCTGCTCGATTTCTCCCGCGGCCTGACGGTGTTGCGCTGGCTGCGCAGCTCGGACCTGTCAGAGGTGCCGGTTCGACGCGGGCTCTGGGGTGAGGTGGCCGAGCGTGTGCGTCGCCTGTTGCGCCTGCGCGAGCAACGCGCCCAGGAGAACGAGCGGCGTCTGCAGGATTTTCTGGCCGCATTCCAGGCCTCGCCCAATGGGGTGTTGCTGCTCGATGCCCATGACGCCATCGAATGGTTCAATCAGGTTGCCGCACAGCATTTTGGTCTGGATCCAGGGCGTGACCTGCTGCAGCGCATTGTCAATCTGGTGCGAGACCCAGACTTTGTGGCTTATCTGGATGCCAAGGATCCCAGCGAGGGCCTGATCATGGCAGGCCGCGGTCCTGGTATTGGCCATCGACAACGACTCTCGGTGCAATTGCATCCGTATGGCGAGGGCCGTCGGTTATTGTTGTCCCGGGACATCACCGCCCTGGAGCAGGCCGAGGCGCAGCGACGCGATTTTGTAGCCAATGTGTCGCATGAAATCCGCACGCCGCTGACCGTTTTGGCTGGCTTTATTGAAACCCTGCAGACCCTGCCGCTGAGCGCGGACGAGCGCGCCAAGTACCTCGAACTTATGGCGCAGCAGTCGCAACGTATGCAATCCCTGGTGGGCGACCTGCTCACGCTCTCACGCCTTGAGGCCAGCCCGGTGCCTGACGCCAGCGAGACTGTGCTGGCCCGCCCCTTGATGGATCAGCTGGCGCAGGAGGCGGCTGTCTTGTCGGCCGCCAGTGCCCAGTCGCCTCAACCCGTGCACACGCTGCAGTTCATTACGCCGCCGCCGCTTGAAATCATGGGCTCTGCCCACGAACTGTACAGCGCCCTGTCCAACCTGGTCAGCAATGCGGTGCGTTACACCCCAGCTGGGGGATGCGTGAGGGTGGAATGGTTACTGCTTGAGGACGGACGCGCCAGCTGCCGGGTGCAAGACAGCGGGCCAGGCATCGCCCCTGAGCATCTTCCGCGCCTGACCGAGCGCTTCTACCGGGTTGACCGCAGCCGCTCACGCGATACCGGCGGCACTGGGCTGGGTCTGGCTATTGTCAAACATGTGGCGCAGCGCCACGATGCTGAGCTGCGTATCGAGAGTACGCCTGGCAAAGGCTCAAGTTTCAGCTTCGTCTTTCCGGCGCACCGGCTACGCCCCACCTAAGGGCAGCCATCAGTTTTGCATCCGCGGGTTTTTTCCGAATTGACCACATACCGTGTTGGATTAGACTCCCGACACTTCCAACGATCCACCCAAGCTGTAAAGGTTGCGTATGCCCATTGTCAGGTTTTCCCGTCGCGCGCTCTTTGGCGCTTTGCTTTTACTGACCAGCGCCGCCCCTGTGCTCCACGCGCAAGTGCCTTACCCGAATCGACCGATCAAATTGATTGCACCCTTTCCACCGGGTGGCACCAGCGACGTGTTGGCTCGCCTGATCGCTGCACGGCTGGCCGAGGGCCTCAAGCAAGCCATCACCGTGGAAAACCGTGCGGGTGCCAGCGGCAATATTGGTCATGAGGCTGCGGCCAAGAGTGCACCTGACGGATACACCCTGCTTCTCTCGAGCAGCAGCACGGTGGTGACCAACCCGCATCTGTTTCGAAAGCTCCCGTTTGACCCAATCGGCGATTTTGCACCCGTGTCAATGGTGGCAAGTGCCGGACAGGTGCTGGTTGTGCATCCGAGCGTACAGGCCACAACGCTTGCCGAGTTGACAGCGTTGGCCCGTGCCAACCCCGGTAAACTTAATTTTGGCTCGGGCGGAAAAGGCATTCAGTCACACATCAGCGGCGAGATGTACAAGAGTGCAGCGGGTGTGAATATCGTACATATCCCTTACAAAGGCACGGTCCAGGCAGTCACCGACCTGATTGCGGGTCAAACCCAAATGGTGTTCTCTGACATGGTGCCCGCCATGCCGCAGATCCGGGCTGGCAAGCTCCGCCCGATTGCTGTCACCAGTGCACAGCGCTCGGCTGCGTTGCCCGATGTGCCCACCATGCATGAAGCTGGCATTGAAGGCTTTGAGTCGGGTGTTTGGTGGTCAATCGTGGTGCCGCGGGGCACGCCCGTAGCCATCATCAATCGTCTCAATGGCGAGCTCGGAAGAATCATGCAACTGCCCGAAGTGCGCGAAGCTTATGCCAAATTGGGCGTGAACACACAGCACAGCACGCCTGAAAAAGTGACCGAGACCATTCGTGCCCAGTCTCCTGTCATGGCCAAGGTTCTGAAGGCTGCCGGGGTTGAGGCGGAGTAGATCAGGCCCGACCGAACTGGCTTTGGCCACTTCAGGCGGGGGACTGACCTGGCTGTAAACAGGGGTTGGTGGGCCAGGCGCAACCCTGACTGTTCTTAACGGTTCCTTCGCATCAATTGCCAGATCATCAGCCAGAAGGCTAGGGCGGCCAGGGCCAGCGCCACCATGCCGGCCATCCAAAAGGCCGCCGGGGTTTGCATAGCCGGCCAGGGCCCCAGACCGTGATAGGCCAGTCGATAACCACCAAACAGGCCCAGGCCCCACAGCAGTACGGCATAAATCACAAAGGGCATCACAGTGATGCGAAAGCAGCGCAGAATGAAGACGCCCAGCGCCTGCAGGCCGTCAAACAGATGAAATCCGGCAGTCCACACCAGCAGAGGAACGGCCAGGGCCACCACCTCCGGGCTGCGGGCATAGATGCCAGCCAGCGGCTGACGCAAGATCACCAGTGAACCGGCCAGCACTAGGGCACAAGCCACCACCAGCGCAAAGCCCCAGAGCACGGCATGGCGGGCTTGTCTGGGCTGTTCAGCACCCAGCCAATAGCTGGTGCGCGCGCTGGTGGCAATACCGATGGCCAGTGGCACCATGTACAGCACTGCGGCCAGGTTGGCTGCAATCTGGTGACTGGCCGCAGCGGTGGTCCCCATGCGGGCGACGAACAAGGCCATCAGGGTGAACGAGGTGACTTCCACCAGGATGGTCAAGCCGCTGGGAACGCCCAGTGCGGCAAAAGCCTTGAGCGTGGGGCCGTGCGGGGGCTGCAGACCATCAAACAGTTGGTAGGGGCTATAGCTTGGGCGTGTTGACAACAGCCACAAGGCGACCAGCAGCATCAGACTCTGCACCAGCAGTGTGGCCAGGGCGCAACCCACGGCACCACGGGCCTCCAGCCCCAGGCCGCCAAAAGCGAACCAGATCGAAAGCGGCACCTTGACCAGCAGCGAGCCGAGTTGCAGCCATGTCACCATGCGGGGCATGCCCAGGCTCTGGTTGAGGGTGCTGTAGAGCCGGAACAGCAGTGCAGGCAGCAAGGCCATCGCCAGCACGCTGAGGTAGGTGAGAACATCGGCCCGCAAGTCCTGGGGGACGTCAGCCCAGTCCAGCAGGGCCGACGGGTTGAGCAGGATGGCCATGCCCCCCGCGGTGATCAACAGGGTCAGGTAGAGCGACTGACGAAATGAAAATCCCAGTTGACTGGACTTCTGGGCCCCATGCAACTCAGACCAGACCGGCAGCAGCGCCTGCAGAACGCCCATGCAGGCCACATAGACGCTCATGTAGATGGCGGTGCCCACCGACAGGGCGGCCAGTGCCTGCTCGGCATAGCGGCCCGCAACAATGGTGTCGGTCACCCCAAAGGCCATAGTGGCCAGTTGGCCGACCAGAATCGTTCCCGCATGGCGCGAGATGCGGTGCAGTTCGGACAGGTTCACTGGGACGGGCTAGCTTTCAGTCGCTCAAACAGGACGAGGTCTTCCTCGCCTTCACGCGGATGGGCCAGTTGGCTGTGAACTTGCCAGCGGGCCACGTTGACGATCTCAGGGGTCTGGGTGACGATGTCGCGCTCAATCAGTAGCCAGCCACAGGCAGAATTGTCAGTGGCGGGCTCCAGCCGCAACGAGGAATGAAAGCCAAAGGCAGCCTGCAGTCCGCGTGACAGTCCAAAGGTCTGCAGACAGTCGGTAGCAGGCACCCTGGCCTCGATGCGATGGATCAAGGGCCGAAAGCTGCGGGCAAAATCCAGCGCCGGCATCCACAGGGTGGACAACAGCAGCCAGCACAGGGCGGCGCCTCCCGCCGGCAGCACCATGCTCTTCCAGAGTGCAGCGCGGTGGCGGCCCACGCGCCAGTGCACCAGCCAAAACCAGGCCAGTGAAGCCAGCACGGCAAAGACAAAAGGCAGGATCACAAAGCGCGGCTCAAAGCCGGGCAGCAGGCGGGCTACATTGGCTGCAGGTTGCGGCGGAAACCCGGTCTGCATGGCAAGCCACACCACCCAGATGATGACCGCACAGCCGGTGAAAAAAAGCAGGGTGAACCAGTCGATCAGCGAGGACAGGCTGCGTCTTAAGGTGGGCAAGGCAAAAGCAGCCAGCACCGCCAGGCTGGGCAGGGCTGGCAGCAAGCCGCGGTCTGCGGCTTCGGTGAAGAGCGCCGTCAAGAGATGGATCAGGGTGAACCAAAGGGGCAGCATCAACGGCAGATGCCAGGATTGGCCCAACATCTGTCGGCGCCAGCGCCACAGGGTCAGCAGTGCTAACGGCCAGGTGGGCCAGGTGAACCACAGCAGCAGACTGGCGCGTGATTGCCATTGCACAAGCTCTGCGGGAAGCAACAGGCGCCAGCGCCAGAGGTCGAGCAAACTGGCTAGCACCACCACCAGCAACAGCCAGAGTGCACCGATCCAGACCGCGCGATTCTGGCCACTCGTTTGCGCCCCGGATCCTCGGGTCCAGTACATGAGTAGCACGCCGCACACCAGCAAGGCCGCCAGGGTGGGTGCGCCGCTGAGCGCCAGTCCGGCAAACCCGAGGCAGCCAGCCAGGGCAGCGCCCAGTGCGTGATAGGGCAAGGCGGCTGCAGCGTAAAAGGCAAGCGCGCCAAAGCCAAGCTGGGCTTGGGCGGGCGTGGTTTCATGCGAGAGTTGCGCCAGGCCCAGGCTGGCAATCAGGGCCAGCAAAGCGCCGTCTGCAATGGCGCGGGCGTAGTCTCGCGGCTGCGCCTCGCCGCCAAAGGCAAACGCCACCGGTTGAGCCTGGGGGCTACGCGCCAGGCTGTAGCAGCCGTACCAGGTTGCGGCCAATGCCAGGGCCAGCAGGGTGATGAAAGGCAGTCGGGCGGCAAAGTCAGCGGCTATCCAGCCCGGGGCCAGCTGCATTGCCCAGGCGCCCAGCCAATAGGGCAGCAAGGCATCCACTTCTGGGGGCTGGCTGCCCAGCAAGGGGGCCAGCCAGTCGGTATGGCCCAGGGCCAGCTCACGCATATAGCCAAAGGCCGATACGTCGGCACTGCGCCAGGGCATGCGGTCAATGAAACCGGGCAGCAGGTAGGCCAGACAAAACAGCAACAGGGCCAGGCGGGGCAAACGCCGTACTGAGGCCTGGGCAACAATGGCGGGTCTGGGCTGGTTCACCGGTCAGCAGGGTAGGGCAATTGGGGTGATCTTAGCCAAGCAAAAAGGCAGCGCGGTTACCCGGGCTGCCCTTGCGCTTGAGCGGGTTGGACTTTACTTGGCTGCAGTTTTGCCAAACCGGTTGCGGAACTTCTCGACACGACCACCCATGTTGTCCACGGATTTCTGGGTGCCAGTGTAGAAGGGGTGCGATTCGCTCGAGGTGTCGAGCTTGAACAGCGGCAACTCACGGCCGTCATCCATCTTGACGGTTTCCTTGGTGTTGACGCAGGAACGGGTGACAAACTTGAAGCCGTTTGACAGGTCCACGAAACAGACGTCGCGGTAATTTGGGTGAATGCCTTCTTTCATGACTCTTCCTTGAGATGCGGGAGCCGGCCTGGCCGATCCAGGCTACTTTCCGCAGAAAACCTGAAATTATACAAGCAAATCAATGAGTTGCCTTGGGCTTCCCAAGCGCCGCGCGCAACGCTGGGCTGTTCGGGAGCACGCGCAAAGCCGGCTTTGGCGGGTCGATGAGTGCGCCCCCTGCGCTCGGCAGGAGGCGGGTGGCGCGTCGCCTAGGGGAGGGCGTCAGCCGCCCCTCCTCATCATGTCGAAGAACTCATTGTTGTTTTTGGTGGCCCGCATTTGCTTGAGCACCATCTCCATGGCCTCGATCTCGTCCATGTTGTAGAGAAACTGACGCAGGATGCGGGTTTTCTGCAGAATTTCAGGCTGGAGCAGCAACTCTTCGCGGCGGGTGCCGCTGCGGCTGAGCTGAATCGAGGGGAAGACGCGTTTTTCGTAGAGACGGCGGTCCAGATGGATCTCGGAATTGCCGGTGCCCTTGAATTCCTCGAAAATCACCTCGTCCATGCGGCTGCCGGTGTCGATCAGGGCGGTGGCAATGATGGTCAGCGAGCCCCCCTCCTCGACATTGCGCGCAGCCCCCAGAAAGCGCTTGGGCCGCTGCAGGGCATTGGCGTCCACACCGCCGGTCAGGACCTTGCCGGAGGAGGGCACGACATTGTTGTAGGCCCGTGCCAGCCGGGTGATCGAATCCAGCAGGATCACCACATCGCGCTTGAGTTCAACCAGGCGCTTGGCGCGTTCGATCACCATTTCGGCCACATGCACATGACGGGCCGCCGGTTCGTCAAAGGTCGAGGCAATCACCTCGCCCTTGACCGTGCGCTGCATCTCGGTCACCTCTTCGGGGCGCTCATCGACCAACAACACCATCAGGTGGCTGTCGGGGTAGTTGGCCGAGATGGCGTGGGCAATGTGCTGCATCATGACCGTCTTGCCGCTCTTGGGCGGGGCCACCAGCAAGGCGCGCTGGCCTTTGCCGATCGGGGCAATGATGTCGATGATGCGGCCGGTAATGTTTTCATCGATCTTCAGGCCATCCTGCTCGAGCTTCATCTGCGACTTGGGGAACAACGGGGTGAGGTTTTCAAACATCACCTTGTGCTTGTTCTGCTCTGGCGCACCGCCGTTGACCTTTTCCAGCTTGTTCAGGGCAAAGTAGCGCTCACCATCCTTGGGCGTGCGGACTTCGCCTTCAATCATGTCGCCGGTGTGCAGATTGAAGCGCCGCACCTGGCTAGGCGAAATGTAGATGTCATCGGTACTGGCGGTGTAGCTGGAGTCGGGGCTGCGCAGAAAGCCAAACCCATCGGGCAGGATTTCCAGCACGCCGTCGGCAAACACCTGCTCACCGGCTTTGGCGCGTTTCTTGATGATGGCAAACATCAGCTCCTGCTTGCGCATACGGCCGGTATTTTCAATCTCCAGCGCTTCGGCTTGCTGGAGCAGTTCGGACACATGAAGTGCCTTGAGTTCGTTCAGGTGCATGGGTAAACCCCTGGGGGGAAGATGCGATGAGTTCTTTGGGGGAAAAGGCAGCGAGGTGATCAAGATGCCAACTGGCCGCAGTTCAAACTGGCCCCGGGTTGGGGCAGCGAACGAGTGGGATTATGACAGGAAATCCAGCCGCTGGAAGCGCGGCTGGATCAGGACCTAGATCAGCCCAGTTGCTGATCAATGAACGCGGTGAGCTGCGCCTTACTCAGTGCACCTACCTTGGTCGCGGCCAGTTGACCGTTTTTGAACATCATCAGGGTGGGAATGCCGCGGATGCCGAACTTGGCGGGAATCTGCTGGTTGTCATCCACATTGAGTTTGGCCACCGTCAGCTTGCCCTGGTAGGTGCCAGCCACATCATCCAGAATGGGTGCAATCATCTTGCAGGGGCCACACCACTCGGCCCAGAAATCGACCAGCACCGGCTGGTCTGACTGAAGCACGGAGGTTTCGAAGGTGCTGTCAGAAATATGTTGAACGAGATCGCTGGCCATGAGCACTCCTTTGACAAGACGGCATTACAGCTAAAGTTGGGGCCATTGTGACAGAAACCAGAAACCTCCACTGATGGGCGCCGCCCCACACCCGCAGACCGAGACCGGCAACGCTTTTTGGACGGCGCCGGGCAGCGGCTGGCTGGACCAGATTGCCAGCCACATTCGTGCATCGGGAGCGCACCCTGCGCGCACTGTGGTGCTGTTGCCCTATGCCCAGTTGATGCCACTGGCAGCGCGACTCTGGGCACAGCGTTTTCCTGATGGCTTTGCGCCCCGCTTTGAAACCAGCCAGAACTGGAGTCGCAACCTGGGCGATGACGCACCTGGTGCCGATGATTACCGCGGCGACCCGGCCCTCGATGCCTTGAGTGCGCGGGCCCTGCTGGAGCGAGCCGGTTTGCGCCAAAGCGCCGAGGCAACCGGGCCAGCCGAACCGGCTGCGGCATTGCTGTTGGATTCCATGCACGAATTGGCGCAGCGCGCCGCCGCCATGCCACCGGCCAGGCGGGCCGAGTGGGCGCAGAATTGCCGCGCTGCGGTGCTGGCCGCTTTGGATACGCCGGCCTTGCAGTTGGAGGCTAGGGTGGCACAGGTGGCGCTGCTCTGGGCTGCCAGTTCGTCTTACCCAACCGATCAGCTCTACGCCGACAGCCTGATGGCCGAGGTGGACTGTTTGCTGGTTGTGCCTGGTTTGCAACCCGATGCGCTACTGCAGGGCTTGCAGGCTTGCTGGGGTGAGCGACTGTGTGTGTTGACGACACCGAAGACCCCTGCGGCCTGGCCGGGGCAGCAGCGGTTTTACCCCTGCCGGGATGCCCAGGACGAGGCGCAACTGGCTGCAGCCTGCGTGGTGCGGCATGTGCAGGCTGGCCGCGCACCAGTGGCCTTGGCGGTGGTGGACAGGGCGCTGACACGGCGGGTGCGTGCCATGCTCGAATCGCAGGGCGTAACCATGCGCGATGAAACCGGCTGGAAGCTCTCCACGACCCGGGCTGCCGCTGCGCTCATGGCCGCCTTGCGCGCCCTGACCTGGCGTGCCAGCTCCGACCGGGTGCTGGACTGGCTCAAGCATTGCCCGGCCACGGATCCGCAAGCCCTGCAGGCACTGGAGGGTCAGCTCAGGCGGCATCCCCAGCGCTTGTGGCGCGATGTTCCCAGAATCCTGCCTGGCCTCAAGCCTGATCAAAAAAAGCTCCTGACAACCGTGCTGGATCAATACCAGGCATGGCGCGCGCCCATGCAGTCGGCACGTCCCCTGGCGCAGTGGCTTGTGGCTTTGCGCAGCCTGCTGCAAAACAGTCTGCAATGGGAGGGCTTGCTGTCAGATCAGGCTGGCGCCCAAGTCATCGCTGCGCTCAGACTCGACGGCCTGCAGGCCTTACCCAGCGAGGCATTGTGGGCGCCGCGCCGCCTGTCGCTGCAGGACTTCACCCATTGGGTTGATCAGGTGCTTGAAGCACAGAGTTTCAAGCCCGCGAATCCGGCCACCGAGCAGGTGGTCTTGCTGCCGCTGGCCCAGCTGGCCGGACGCGAATTTGCGGCGGTGGTTCTGCCGGGTTGCGATGAAACCAGGCTGTCACCGTCGATTGAACCGGCAGGCGTGTGGACCGCGCGCCAACGTGAGGTTCTGGGCCTGCCTTCACGCCAAACACTGGAAAGCGCCTTGCGTCTGGCCTGGCTGGATGGGGTGCAGCGGCCCCAGGTTGACATCCTGTGGCGCGAGTCGGAGGAAGGGGGTGAGCCCTTGATGCCCAGTCCCCTGGTGCAAAGCCTGCAGCGCAGTGACCCGGAACAAACATCAGGTCAGTCGGCTGATCGCGTCGTGGTTTCGGGTCATCAGCAAACGCCGGAAGTCTCGGGCCGAGTTGTGCCCACTCAAGGTTCTACGCCCGCCGGGCAGCCTGACGATTTGCGCGCGTCGTTGAGTCTTCCCGCAACACCGGTGCAGTGTCCCGCGCCCAGCGCGGCCCAACTGTCGCACATGCAAATTTCGGCCAGTGCCTATCAGGACCTGCGGCATTGTCCCTACCGTTACTTTGCCATGCGACTGCTGGGCTTGCGCGAGGCCGAAGAAATTGAAGGCGATCTCGACAAGCGCGATGTCGGCCTGTGGCTGCATGCGGTGCTGCAGCGTTTTCATGAGGCCCCCGGCCTGGACGCGTTAGACCGTGGTCAAAGGCGCGATCGCCTCAACGCGGCGGCCGATGCGCTGGCGCAAGAGCAACTGCTGGCTCCCGAGGAGTTTCTGCCCTTCAAGGCGGCATGGCCACGCCTGCGTGAGGGCTATCTGGACTGGTTGGCCGGTCATGAAGCGCAGGGTTGGGTCTTTCTCGAAGGTGAGTCTGAGCTGCGCCAAACCTTTGGCCAGATCACCCTGTTCGGACGGCTCGATCGCATCGATCAGGACCAAGATGGCCGCCGGATGGTGCTGGACTACAAGACTGAATCGCGTGCGACCACGGCTGAGCGCATCAAGGTGCCCCTGGAAGATACCCAGCTCGCCTTCTACGCCGCGCTTCAGCCTGCCGACCAGGTGTTGGCGGCGTATCTCAGCCTCAGCGAGCGCGAGGGCACCCGCGTGTATGAGCAGCAGGATGTGCCTGCCCTGCGCCAGGCCCTGCTCCAAGGGCTGCACAGTGACCTACAGCGGATCGCAGACGGTGCGCCCTTGCCTGCCCTGGGGGAGGGCCAGGTGTGCGAGACCTGTGCGGCCCGTGGTGTGTGCCGCAAGGATTTCTGGAGCGCGGCATGACACCCCCCATGACGCCCGCCTTTGAGCACAACGGGCTGCCGGTCAGCCAGCAGGACTTCTACCGGCTGGCCTGTGACCCCCGGCGCCATGTGGTGGTGGAAGCCTGCGCTGGTGCGGGCAAGACCTGGATGCTGGTATCGCGCATTGTGCGAGCCCTGCTGGAGGGTGTGTCGCCGCAAGACATCCTGGCGATCACCTTCACCAAAAAAGCGGCTGGAGAAATGCGGCAACGCCTCATGCAATGGCTGGCTGACTTTGCTTGTGCCGACGATGCCAGCTTGCTGGGTGAACTGCAGGCGCGGGGCCTGGACCCTGCTTCAGCACCCCAGCTGGTGCAGAGTCTGCGCCAGCTGCAGGACCTCTTGCTGGCGCAGGGGCGGGGGGTACAGATCCGAACGTTCCACAGCTGGTTTGCGGCCCTGCTGCGTACGGCCCCGCTGTCGGTGTTGCAAGAACTTGGGTTGCCCTTTGCCTATGAGTTGATCGAACAGGACGCCAGCCTGATCGCGCAGGTGTGGCGACCCTTTCAGGCGCGACTACTGCAAGACTCCCCCGCGTGTGCCGACTACCAGAGCCTGGTCGAGCGTTACGGCAGAAGCCAGATCGAAAAAGGCCTGCTGGCCGCCTTGCAGCGGCGGGTCGAGTTCGCTCTGGCCGATCAGGCCGGGGTGGTGGCCTTGTCTGTGCCGATGGCCGGCGAGCTCTACCCGGAGTTTGCCGGTCTGTCCTCGCCGGCCCACTGCCTGCACCGGCCCGAGGTGAAGCAACGATGGCTCGATCACGCGCGCTTACTGGGCCAGGAGCGCAACAAGACGCCGCAACAGGCGGCAGAAAAAATCATCCTCGCCCTTGAATGCCTAGCCAACACGCCTGAAAGCCAGGTATTTGAGGCGCTGCGTGCAGCTCTGTTTGTCAAGGACGAAGACCGCCTGAACCATCGCCTTGAAAAAATTGCGGCGGCCCAGGCAGCCGAGCCAGAGCTGCAGCGACTGTGCAGCGCCATGCAACAGCACCAGGCCTGGCTTTACCAGCAGCAGATGGCCACACTGAGTCGACTGATGCACAGCGAATACGCCGAGCTCAAGCGTGCCCGTGGCTTCATCGACATGAACGACATTGAGCGGGCTGCACTGCACATGCTCAAGGATTCCGAGCTCAGTGGCTGGTTGCAGGAACGTCTGGATACGCGCATCCGTCATTTACTGATCGACGAATTTCAGGACACCAACCCGCTGCAGTGGCAGGCGCTGCATGCCTGGCTCAGCGCCTATGCTGGGGCGGGTGGGGGGCAAGAGGCGCCGCGCTTGTTTATTGTGGGCGACCCCAAACAGAGTATTTACCGATTCCGTCGTGCGGAACCCCAGGTGTTCCTGGCCGCGCAGTCGTTTGTGCGGCAACTGGGCGGTGAGCTGCTGAGTTGTGACCATACCCGGCGCAATGCCCCGGCAGTGCTGAAACTGGTCAACCAGGTGTTTGAGCGGGCCCGGGACAACCAGGCCTACCCTGGCTTTCGAGCGCACAGCACCGAGTCGCAACACAGCGGCCAATTGCTGGCCCTGCCTCTGATTGAACGGGCCGACCCCCAGGTCCGAGCCGAGGTCACGGTGTGGCGCGACAGCCTGCAGACCGCCCGCCACACCGCTGAGGAAACCCAACGTCAGCTGGAATGCCGGCAGGCGGCCCGCTGGCTGGCCGCCCAGATCGCAGCGGGCACTCCGCCGGGCGAGATCATGGTGTTGTCACGCGTGCGCGAGCGACTGGCCGACCTAGAGGCCGAGCTGCAGGCGCTGGGCATCGCCGCCAATCAGCCTGAGAAAAGCGATCTGGGACAGGCGCCCGAGGTGCAGGATTTGACGGCCTTGTTCGATGTCCTGGTTTCACCGACGCAGGACCTGTCACTGGCCCGGGCCCTGCGGTCTCCAATTTTTGGCCTGAGTGATAAGGACCTGATGGAAATTGCCCTGCGCCAAAAAACCTTGGGCACGAGCTGGTTTGAGGTGTTGCAGCAAGACTGGGCGCTGCCCCAGCTGCAAGCTGCTGGCGCAACCCTGCGGCGCTGGCAACAGTGGACCGCCAGCCTGCCGCCCCATGATGCCTTGCATGCCATTTATGAAGAGGGCAAGCTGTTGGCCCGTTATGTGGCTAGCGCACCTGCGAGCCTGCGCGCCCGGGTTGCCGCCAACCTGAATGCGCTGCTCAGTGCGGCGCTGCAAGTCGATGGCGGCCGGTACGCCACGC
Organism: Burkholderiaceae bacterium; assembly: GCA_017856435.1. GTDB lineage: Bacteria > Pseudomonadota > Gammaproteobacteria > Burkholderiales > Burkholderiaceae_C > Hylemonella. The sequence continues at coordinate 16,727 of JAFMFB010000014.1, read as the reverse complement.
CCTATGCCCTGGTGCGCGCCTTGCGCGCGGGTGGCCTGATGGCACCGCAAACGGCCGTCCGGGAGGCGGTGCAACTTTTGACGGTGCATGGGGCCAAGGGACTGGAAGCCAGCCTGGTCATGCTGCTCGATGCCGACGCACCCGCCCAACGCAGCCAGACCATGAGTGTGTTGCTGGACTGGCCTGGTCAGGACGAACAGCCCCGGGGCTTTGTCTTTCTAGCCAGCGAAAACCGGGTGCCACCCAGCGCGCAGGATGCCTTCAGGCGGGAGCAGCAGGAGCGTCAGCGCGAGGAACTCAATGCGCTGTATGTGGCCATGACCCGGGCCAAGACAGCGCTGGTGCTGTCGGCCAACCAGCCCCAGAACGCGAACCCACTGAGCTGGTGGCAGCGGCTGCAGCCGTCTTGCACAACGCTTAGCCCCGCGCACCTGGCTGCCGCCCAACCCCAACCCCAACTGCAGCCTGGGCAACTGATCCGACTGGCGGTGCTGCCAGGCCTGCAGTTGACCCCAGATGGCCCCGTGCGCGATCAGGCCGATACCGAGGACAACCTGATGGCCCGTATCGGATCGGCCATGCACCGCTTGCTGGAGTGGACGGGTCTGGATGCTGTCGGGCCAGACCCAACCCAACTCGCGCGGGTCGCTGCCGAGTTCAAGCTTTCACCGCAGCATCTGACACAGGCGGCTGACGGGGCCAGGGCCATTCTGACGGGCGAAGGTCGATGGGCCTGGCAGCGTGCGCAGCTCAAGTGGCATGGCAATGAAGTCCCGGTCAGCGTGCAAGGCCGGGTGGGGCGGATTGATCGTCTGGTGCAAACCCGTGACGGCGCGTGGTGGGTGCTGGACTACAAGCTCGCCACGCAAGCCCATCAACAGGCCGAACTGCTGGCCCAGTTGCGCGGCTACCGCGATTGCGTGCAGGCCGCCCAGCCCGGCGCGCGGGTGCGGGCCGCTTTTTTGAGTGCCTCCGGGTCGCTCGAGGAAATTGCATGACCCACACGCCTGGGACGATCCTTCTGCCAAGGTCTGCCTGCGCCGTCAAGGCAAGCCTCAAAGTTGAGACCCAAGCTGGGACTGGGCGCCACCATGGCTGAGCAGCCGCCGCAACGGGTCGCGGTGATTGGCGGTGGCCCGGCCGGCCTGATGGCGGCGGAGATATTGTTGCAGGCTGGTCTGCAGGTGGACCTGTATGACGCCATGCCCTCGGTCGGACGCAAGTTCTTACTGGCAGGCCGCGGCGGGCTGAACCTGACCCATGCCGAGCCAATGCCCCGCTTTGTCACCCGTTATGGCGCGCGTCAGTCCGATATCGAGCCCCTGCTACGCGAGTTTGGTCCCACCGAGCTGCGAGCCTGGGTTCAGGGCCTGGGGCTGACCACCTTTGTGGGCAGTTCCGGACGGGTCTTTCCCATCGACATGAAGGCGGCGCCCTTGCTACGGGCCTGGCTGCACCGCTTGCGTCATCCTGCCGATGGCCGCAGCGGCGTTCACTTTCATATGCGGCACCGCTGGACGGGTTGGGTTCCCGATGGTTCGGCGCTCAGCTTTGACACCCCTCAGGGTGCGCACACCGTGCAGCCCGATGCCCTGGTGCTGGCACTGGGCGGTGGCAGCTGGGCCCGACTCGGCTCGGACGGGGCCTGGATGCGCCTGTTGGGTGAACGAGGCGTCGGTCTGGCGCCGCTCAAGCCGGCCAATTGTGGTTTTGATGGGCTGGGCTGGAGCGACTATTTCGCCAAGCGTTACGCCGGTCAGCCGTTCAAGACTGTGGCGGTGTCCTTGACCGATCAGGCGGGGCGGCAGTTTCAGCGCAAGGGCGAATTCGTGGCCACGGCCACCGGCGTGGAAGGCAGCCTGATCTACGCAGTTGCCGATCTTTTGCGCGATGAGATCGAGCGCGCCGGTCATGCCATGCTGACTCTGGACCTGTTGCCTGATCTGCCGCCCGAGCGGGTCCTGGCCGAGGTCAGGCATCCACGGGGTTCGAAGTCGCTTACCAGCCACCTCAAGAGCCGGCTCGGGCTCGATGGCATCAAGGTCGCGGTATTGCACGAGGTGCTGGGAAGCGAGGGCATGCACAACCCGCAGCAACTGGCCGCCGCCATCAAGCATCTGGGTCTGCGGCTGGTGGCTGCCCGACCGATCGATGAAGCCATCAGCAGTGCCGGCGGGGTGCGCTTTGACGCGCTGACCTCAGACCTGATGCTCAAAGACCTGCCTGGCGTGTTCTGCGCCGGCGAAATGCTGGACTGGGAGGCGCCCACCGGGGGCTATCTGCTGACCGCCTGCCTGGCCAGCGGACGCCGCGCCGCGGCGGGGGTGCAGCGGTGGTTGGCGCGTTAGACCATCAAGGTCTTGGAAAAAAAGGACGCACAACCCGCAGACCCGAGAGCACACATGGGCCATCGCCGCCGGGGTCGGCTCAGATCACCCCGTCAAACATCATCACATCGACCTCATCACCCAGGTTTACTGTGCCCTGGCCATGGTGCAGCACGATCAGGCCGTTGCCCTGCACCATGGAGCTGAGCACCCCCGAGCCCTGGTTGCCGGTGGTGCGCACCTGCAGGCTGCCGTCGGAGGCGGTGCTGACAATCCCGCGCTGATATTCGGTGCGTCCCGGCTTCTTGCGCAAGGTCTCCTGACTGCGGGCCCGCAGCAGCGGGGTGGGTTCGCTGTGCGCGCCCATCATCTGCAGCAGGGCAGGGCGCACAAACGCCAAAAAAGTCACCATCACCGCCACCGGGTTGCCGGGCAGGCCAAAAAGAATGGCACTGCCACCCTGTGGCGTGGCCTTGCCGATGCGCCCCACGGCCATGGGTCGACCGGGCCGCATGGCGATGCGCCAAAAGGCCACATCGCCCAGTTTTTTCATCATGGTCTTGGTGTGATCGGCCTCTCCCACGCTGACCCCACCACTGGTGATAATCGCATCGGCCTGGCGGGCGGCCTGCTCGAAGGTGGCTTGCAGTTGGGTCGGGTCATCGCCCACCACGCCAAAGTCCAGCACCTCGACACCCAGTCGGGTCAACAGGCCAAAGACGGTGTAGCGGTTACTGTCATACACCGCCCCTTCACGCGGCGCGTCACCCAGGCTGAGGATTTCATCGCCAGTCGAGAAATAAGCCACCTTCAACTTGCGCCACACCTTGACGGTGGGAATGCCCAGGCTGGCGGCCAGCCCCAGCGCGGCGGGTGACAGCCGCGTGCCCTGGCGCAGGGCAGGCTGACCCTGCAACACATCCTCACCGGCCTGGCGGCGGTTGTCTCCGGCTTGCAGCAGGCCGGGCCGCACCACCACCTGATCGCCTTGGACCTGGGCCAGTTCCTGGGGCAGCACTGTATCCAGTCCGGCAGGCATGATGGCGCCGGTCATGATGCGCACACATTGCCCTGGCCCCACAGTGCCCTGCCAGGCCTTGCCGGCCAGCGCCGTGCCCACGCAAGCCAGGTGCACGGGTTGGGCTGCCTGCAGTTGAGCGCCATCAAACGCAAAGCCATCCATGGCCGAGTTGTCGTGGGGCGGCACGCTCACCGGTGACACCACATCCTGCGCCAGCACCCGGTCCAGCGCCTCGAACAGGGGCAGGCTTTCGCTGTCCGAGACGGGCGCCACCAGCTTGGCCAGAAAAGCGTTGACCGCAGATGCGCTCAGCGCCTGCGGGTCATAAGCTTGCAGCTCGGCAGCAATCTGTTCGACGGTCTTCATGCCTCAGGGTTTCTTAAGCTGCTGCAGTTCGGCAGCGGTGTTGGCGTTGGCAAAGGCGTTGGGATCATCGCTCGGTGTATCAAACGGCACCAGCACGGTCTTGTGCTGAGCGGTCCAGGCGTCGATTTTCCGGCCGCCCTGGCGGGTGAATGCGGCCAGGCTTTCCATCAGATCGGTGTGCAGCAGGCAGAACACCGGCTGGCTGCGCACCACCCGCTGCCCGTCCTTGCCGGTTTCAGGGGCTGCAGCCATGGCAATCTCGGCCCCTTCGCGCTCAAGTTCGGCCGCCAACCGTGTCACCAGGTCGATCGGAAAATTCGGGGTGTCACACGGCACCGTGACCAGGTAGGGCGTTTCGCAGCGCTCCAGCCCGGTCAGAAAACCCGCCAGCGGGCCGGCATAGTCTTCCAGCACATCGGGCCAGACTGGCACGCCAAAGGATTCATAGGCGCCCAGATTGCGGTTGGCGTTGATGATGAGCTGCCCCACCTGCAACTGAAGCCGCATCAGGGTGTATAGGGCCATGGGCATTCCGTTGAAGTTTTGCAGGCCCTTGTCAGCGCCGCCCATTCGGCTGCCGCGACCGCCCGCCAGGATCAGCCCAGTGATATCTTGTGTTTCGATCATGAAAAATAGCTGGAAGACAAACTGAATTTGGGTGCCAGTGGAAGACCCGCTCGGCTGATGATTTTCATCCCCCGATATAACTCATTTCGACACGACGGACCTGGCCCGCAGCGTCGGCGGGCTGAGAGCCGCGCAGCTCGGAATAGCGGTCGGCGCGGGCCTGCCAGATGTGGCCAATGGCAGAGGCCAGCGCCGCGTCATCGGCCTGACCGCGAATCAGGGAGCGCAGGTCGTGGCCCTGGGTGGCAAACAGGCACAGATAGAGCTGGCCCTCGGTGGACAGGCGGGCGCGGTTGCAGTCGCGGCAAAACGCCTGGGTCACGCTGCTGATCACGCCAATTTCACCGAGTTCCGGGTCGTGGCGGCCATCGGCGCCCAGGTAGCCCCAGCGTTCTGCGGTTTCACCCGCCACCGAGGGCGAGAGCTGGATCAGGGGTAGCTCGGCATGAAGGCGCTGAATCACCTCGGCTGAAGGCAGCACCTCGTCCATGCGCCAGCCGTTGGTGGCGCCAACATCCATGTATTCGATGAAGCGCAGGGTGATACCCGAGCCGCGGAAGTGGCGGGCCATGGGCAGGATCTGCTGGTCATTGGTACCGCGCTTGACCACCATATTGACCTTGATCGGCCCCAGCCCCACCGACTGGGCCGCAGCGATGCCCTCCAGCACACCGGCCACTGGAAAGTCCACATCGTTCATTTGCCGGAACACCGCGTCGTCCAGGCCGTCAAGACTGACGGTGACGCGCTGCAGCCCGGCGTCCTTCAGGGCGCGGGCCTTGCGGGCCAGCAGGGCGCCGTTGGTGGTGAGGGTCAGGTCCAGCGGCAAGCCATCCACCGTACGCAGCGCGGCCAGCTGCTCGATCAGGATTTCCAGGTTCTTGCGCAGCAGGGGTTCGCCGCCGGTGAGCCTGATCTTGCGCACCCCATGGGCCACAAACTGCTTGGCCACCCGGGTGATTTCCTCGAAAGTCAGCAGCGAAGCGTGGGGCAGGTAGGGGTAATCCTTGTCAAAGATTTCCTTGGGCATGCAGTAGCTGCAGCGGAAGTTGCAGCGGTCGGTGACACTGATGCGCAAATCCGTCAGCGGGCGGCCCAGGGTATCGGCCAGCAGGCCGTTGGGCACAATCCGGCTGGTCGCAGCCAAGGCAGCGGGCGGGGGAGCCAGTGGCCCCAGACGCTGCTCGATCAAGGGAATCACGCGTTCGGACATGGCGATATTGTCGCTAATTCCGGTGACCGGGCGACTTGAACGGGTCAGAATCCCCTAAAGTCAACGTTGTGAGGCCGGCAGACGCGCCAAAAGGTCTGTCACACAAGGAGTTCCCAATGCATAGCCTCATATTTCACAGAGCCATCGTTGCCGCGTTGCTCTTGCCCATACCGCTGCTGGCACAGACCCGAGCGCCGGTGAGTGAGCAGGATTATTACGCCGAGTTTCCGGTGGTGTTGTCAGCGGCCCGCTTGCCCCAGCGCCAGCAGGATGTGCCCGCCGCCATGACCGTCATAGACCGCGACATGATCCGCATGTCTGGCGCGCGGGATGTGGCGGACCTGTTGCGGCTGGTCCCCGGGTTTCGGGCCAGCCAGTCATTTGAGGCTTATTCGCCGCAGGGCGGTTACCACACCAACATGACGGATTTTTCCAACCACATCCAGGTCATGGTGGACGGTCGTTCGGTGTATTCGCCCCTAGTGTTGGGCAGTACCGGATCGGGTTTGCAGACCGTCGCGCTGGACGACATCGAGCGTATCGAGGTTCTACGGGGATCCAACTCAGCCAGTTATGGCGCACGGGCATTCCTGGGCACCATCAACATTGTTACTCGGGATACCGCCGATACCCTGGGCGCATTTGCCAGTGTGGCGCGGGGTGACAACAACATTCAGGATACGCTGGTGCGTCTGGGCTGGGGTGATGAGCGGGCCCGTTTCCGGCTCAGTGCCGATCGGCGTTCAGACCGGGGCCTGGAAGGCAGCAGTGGGCCTGTGCAGGTGGATCGGTTCAACCTGCGTGCCGACCTCCATCCCAGCGTCAGCGATACGCTTGAATTCCGACTGGGCCAGAGCAACAACGAAGCCGGCGTTGGCTTTGCCAGTGAAGTGGGCAATCTGCCACGCTATCGCCTGATCACTACCAGTTATGCCCAGTTGGACTGGCGCCGCCAGATCAGCGCGAACCAGGAGTTGCAGCTACAGGCATCCAGTACTCAAGAGGCTCTGCGCGACAATTTTTTGCACGGTACCTATGGGATCTTGGTGGATACAGGTGCGCGTGCCAGCAGTGACACCCTGATGCTGCAACACACCGTGGTGGCCAGTCCCGCCCTAAGGTTGGTCTGGGGTGGCGAACTGCGCAATGAGCGGCTGGTATCACAAGCTGCTTTTGGATCCAGTGCGGACTTTGTGAACGTGTTTCGTCGGCTGTTCACCAATGCCGAGTGGCGCCTGCATGAACAGCTGCTGCTCAATCTGGGCGGGTTGTGGGAGAGCAATTCCATAGACACTGATCGTTTTGCGCCGCGTGCCATGCTGAATTGGCAGGTCGCCAAGGGCCACACCTTGCGCTATGGGGTGACAAGTGCCTACCGCCCCCCGTCGCTATTTGAAAAATACAGCAATGTTTGGTACAGCGTGCCAGGCGTCGGGTTGGTGGCCACTCATTTGTCCACCGGGAATGTTTCGGCTGAGCGTATCAATTCACGAGAAATTGGGTATCTGGGTGAGTTTTCCCATAAGGCTGTAAGTGTGGATGTCCGTTTGTTTGAGGAGGAGGTGCGCGACTTTATTCGAACCGAACAGTCTGCGCTAATGCCCCCCGGGCAACCGATCAATGCTGTCGACTTCACCAACCAGTCCAATTTCTCGATCCGGGGGGCAGAGTACCAGCTGAGCTGGAAACCCTGGACGCGTGGTCGGCTGATCTTTTCACAAGCCTATGTGGACACCGGATGGAACAACCAGGGCGCCTTGCCCACGCTGCCTAATGTCACCACGAGTTTGATGGCCATGCAGCGCTTGCCGCATCAGTTTGAACTAAGCCTCATGTACAACCAATTGGAGCGGGCCAACTATCCGGGCCTCAATCAGATCGCGCCGGCCATGAGCCGTACCGACTTGCGTTTGGCCAAGCGCATGCGTTGGGGCGATCATCGGGCGGAGCTCTCGCTGGTGCTCCAGAACCTTGGGCCGGCGTATCAGGATTACGTGGCCGACTTCTATTTCCGCCGCCAGGCCTATCTCATGCTGCGGGTTGAACCGAAGTAAACGCATGATCATGCTGCGGCGCCGCGTCTTGCTTCTATCCCAAGTATTGTGCTGGGCACCTGCCTGGGGGCAGAAGGCCGCGTACACGGTATGGGTGGTGAGCAGCAGCCAGTTGCCGATTTATCAACAGGCCGCGCGGTCACTGCAAAGCCGGCTAGAGGCACTGGGTGGTCAGCAGGTTGCTATCAAGTGGGTGAGTCTGGCCGAGGTAGGTACTGACCCTTCAGATCGACCCGACCTGGTAATCACATTGGGGGCGGAAGCGGCCCGGGCCCTGGCCGGGCGCTGGCCAGAAGTACCCCAGTTATGCGCCATGCTGGTGCGCCGGTCCTTTGAGGCGTTGATGGAAGACCGAGGTATTCGTCCCTCGGCCAAATTTTCGGCGGTTTTCGCCCATCCCTTGTTTGATTCTTATTTTGCCTTGATCAAGAAGGCCTTGCCGCAGGCCAATCGAATCGGGGTGTTGGTGTCTGCTGAATCCCGCTCCTTGATGCCGCGACTGCGTCAGTTGGCGAAAGCTGCAAATTTGCAGCTTGCCGTGGTCGAACTGGCGCCAGACCTGCCCTTGTACAGCGCGCTCAGGGAGGTCTTTAGTCAGTCGGATGCCTTGTTGACTTTTTTGGATCCGACCATTTACAACAACCGGTCGGTTCAGACGATTTTCTTGTCAGCGTTTCGTGCCAGGGTGCCGGTGATCGGGTATTCAGCCTCAATGGTTCGCGCGGGTGCCGTCATTGGCCTGGATGTCACCCCCGAGCAGGTTGGGCAGGCAGCCGCCAGAATGGCCTGGGCTGCCCTTGTCAATGGTGGGCGCCTGGCGGCACCACAAGTACCGGATGCCTTTTCTGTGGTGGTCAATGAGCTAGTGGCGCAGCATCTGGAATTCAAGCTGAATGTCGTCGAGCTTACGAACCAGCTGAGACCCTGGGGGGCGCAGCCTTGAACAAGTTGACGGTGTATCAACGACGAGTGCTGCTGGTGGCGCTGCTTCCTGTCCTGCTGCTGGCGGTTATTTTGTCGACCGTGTTTGTTAGCAAGCAACTCAACGATGCCACACAGGCCCAGGTGCAATATGAGAGTCAGCTGGTCCAAGAGGTTGCTGCTAGGAGTGAATATGGATTGTTTTCTGGCAACTTTGAGGAATTGCGCCAGGTGCTGAAGAGATATTTGCGACAACCTGGGGTAGTGGCCTTGCAGATTGTTGACGCAAACGGCGATGTCGTGGTCCGGGAAGCAAACGAAGATTCTCGCAGGCGGGTCTTGCAGGCCGGCAGCGTGGAGTTGCTGAGCGCTGAGGTGATTCCTTCTGAGGTGGAATTGGACCCATCCAACACCGAGATCAAAACCCCAAAGAGCGTTCCACCGGCTTTGGGCAAGGTGGTCATGCAGTTCTCACGTGAATCCCTAATCAGGCAATCCAGGGGTATCCTCTTGATTGGATCGGCTACTGCCTTAGGTGGGTTAGCCCTGGGCATCTTGTTGGCCCTGCGGCTAAGCCGTCAGATTGTTCAGCCAGTGCAGCGCATCTCCACAATGGTGCAAGCCATTGGAGAGGGCGATCTGTCAGCAAGGATCAGCCCACCGATCGATGACCCCCTGATCGAATTGCAGATGGGCCTGAACCGCATGGCCCTGCAGTTGCAGGAAAATCAGGCGCGACTGCAAGAGAAAATTGAGCAGGCCACGCAGGAATTGCAACTCAAAAAAGACGAGGCAGAAGCAGCCACTGCTGCCAAGTCGCGCTTTATTGCCGCAGCCAGCCATGATTTGCGCCAGCCTACCCACGCCTTGGGGCTGTTTGTGTCACGCCTGCAGCAGCTGCCCCAAAACCATCTAAACCTCGCCATCATTCAAGATCTTGAGCAGTCGGTTCAAGCCATGCAGGACATGCTCGACGCCTTGCTTGACCTGTCGCGGCTTGAGACGGGTACGGTTGTGCCGCATATCCAGCCCGTTGAACTGGCCCCATTGCTGCGAGAGCTTGAGCCCCACCTGACGGCTGAGGCCAAAGCCAAAGGGCTGCTATTCAGCATTCGGCCTGCCAATCACTGGGTGAATACCGACCCCCTGCTGCTGCGTCAGATGCTGGTGAACCTGATGACCAACGCCATTCGCTACACACCCAAGGGCAGGGTGCTGGTGGCCTGCAGGTCGCAAGCCCAGGGCAGCAGTGTGAGGCTTCAGGTGTGGGATACCGGAATTGGCATATCACCGGCTGATCAACAGGAGATATTTTCGGAGTATTTTCAGGTGGCCAACCCTGAGCGAACCCGAGCCAAGGGTCTGGGTCTGGGTTTGTGGATTGTCAAAAGCACCGCCGCCTTACTTGGGCATCGCTTGTCGGTGCGGTCAGTGCCCGGTCGTGGAAGCTGCTTCAGTATTGAATTGCCTTGTGTGAGGGCGGTGTCGAATCTGGAACTCAGAGCGCCAGACCGCGACACCAAAATTCCAGGCGGTATGAAAGAACTCAGGGTTTTGCTGCTTGAGGATGATGAGTTGGTCGCCAAGGCAAGCACCGAGCTGATGCACGACTGGGGCTGTGAGGTCATCTGGCGCAAGGATCTGGCGCAGGCCTTGGCCTGGCTGGCGCAGGCGGAGCGTCCCGACCTGCTGATCAGTGATGTCCGCCTACCGGGCCCTGAGGATGGATTGATGGCGGTGCAGCGTATGCGCCAGGCCTGCGAGCGCGAGGTGCCCGCCTTGCTCATTAGTGGAGAAACTGATCCGGACTTAATGAACCGGGCGCAACAGGCGGGGCTGACATTGCTGCTTAAACCCCTGCGGCCAGCCAAACTTAGAGCGCTGATCAGTCGCATTTAGACCACCAACGCATAGCGTGTGGCTTGCCTGGCAAATTGCTTTGCCGGCTGAGACACCAGCAGACTTGTAGGCCGCCAAAGTGGCCGTAAAAGCCAAACTAGCCGAGACTGGCCTCACAGCTTGGCTGGTCTGTGCTCTACAGAGTTCCAGCTCTGGTTAAGGGGGTGGGGAAGAGTCTGAACTGGTGCCCGGCCAGTGGGCACCAATCTTGATCGACAGCTTGTCAGCCGCGCTGTCCAGGGCGGTTTATTGCGGCTCGGGGTGATTGACCAGATGGTTCAGGGCTTCGGGATTGAGGATGCGCACATGACGCTGCTTGACCTCAATGATGCGTTCATCCACAAACCTAGAAAAAATCCGGCTTACAGTCTCCATCTTGAGACCCAGGTAGCTGCCGATTTCCTCGCGCGTCATGCGTAGGTTCAGCTCGTGCTGTGAAAAGCCGCGGGCATGAAGGCGTTGTACCAGGTTCAGCAAAAAGGCCGCCAGGCGCTCCTCGGCCCGCATGCTGCCCAGCAGCAGCATGACGCCGTGCTCGCGCACAATTTCCCGGCTCATGATTTTGTGAAGGTGACGTTGGAAGATTGGAATATCTTTGGAAACTTCTTCCATGCGGTCAAAGGGCATGATGCAGACCTCGGCATCTTCCAGCGCGGTGGCATCACAGGTATGGTGAGAATCGACAATGCCATCGAGGCCAAGAATCTCGCCGGACATCTGAAAACCGGTCACCTGATCACGCCCGTCTTCTGAGGCCACGGTGGTCTTGAAGAAGCCGGTGCGGATGGCGTAGATGGACGTGAATTTCTCGCCGCTTCGAAACAGGGTGTTGCCGCGGCGAACCTTGCGACGGCTACCCACAATGTCTTCGATGCGCTCAATTTCATGCGGGCTGAGTCCAGCAGGCATGCAGATTTCTTTCTGGTTGCAACTGGTGCAAGAAATCTTGGCGTAAGGAGTACTGATACGGATAACTCTTGAACTCATGCTGCCCTTGTAACTGTTCAGGTTACTGGGCATTGTAGGAGCCGCAATCGATAAAGCCTGCATAATTTCCCCCTTCTGATGAAATTTGAGTTGCTGTTCTAATTAGGCTAAGTCAGTCCGGCCGGGAACTGTGTCCCAATGGTTAACTTTATATGAAATGAAAAATTGTTCATACCATTAACCTAGTTGGATACTTGGTATATGCAACCCTCAGCGCGACCACGCCATCCTGATATGTCGATGACATGGGCTGATGCAGGGCCCATGTTTTGGGGATGTCTGCCAATGAACCTTGTCCGACCAGCTGCCAAGAGGTGCATTTTTTGAGGAGATCAGGTACTGGCCTGGGCCAGCAGTTGAATGATGTCCTGCTGATCGGGATTGCGCTCATCGATGCGGCTTCGCGAATCGGTGAACAGCCAGGCGGTATCAGTGACCCGTTCGTCCAGCACCGTGCCGTCAGCGTCAGCGCAGTAGCGGCTGCCAACAATTTTTTGATCGAAATAGGCCTGGGCACCGACACGGGTGTAGTCCATCACCACCGAATGCTTGAGTACCGCGCCTGACTCCACCACCGCACCCGCACCAACCATCACCGGCCCGACCAGGGTGCTGCCCGGTTGAATTTCGCAACTGCCGCCCAGGTAAACCGGGGGCACGATATGGCAGTGGTCAAGGTCGGCCTTGACATTCAGACCAGCCCACACCCCGGGACGAATTTCACGGCCGGGCAGACGAAAGTGTTCAATTTCACCGCGTAGCGCCTGCATGGTGACCGCATGAAAGTCAGGAATCCGGCCAATGTCCAGCCATTGCCAGGGGGTTGACTGCAAGCAGGCATACAAGCCACCTTGGCGTGCCAGTTGCGGGAAGAGCTGGCTGCCGATGTCGTAGGGGCCAGCGGCGGGAATGTATTGAAGAATCTCAGGCTCGAAAATATAGATGCCGGTATTGATCATGCGACTGCGTGCCTCGTGACGAGCCGGTTTTTCCTGAAATTCCGTGACCCGACCTGCTTCGTCCTGAACCACCACGCCGTAGTTGCTGACCTCCTCTTGCGGGACTTCTCGCAGGGCCAATGTGGCCAGGGCCTTTTTCTTGCGATGAAAGTGCAGCATCTCATTGAGGTCCAGATCGATGATGGCGTCGCCACACAGGACGACAAATGTTTCATCGAAGAAGCCGGAATGGTCATGAATCTTGCGAATCGCACCCGCAGACCCGAGCGGTTCGTCAAGCAGTTGACCGTCGTGCTCGCGGCCCTCGAAGGAATAGGCCATCTGCACGCCAAAACGGCTGCCGTCACCAAAATGATTTTCAATTTGAGGCGCCAGATAGCTGGTGTTGACCATGATCTGCTGCACGCCAAACCGCTTGAGGTGTTCGACCAGAAACTCCATCACTGGTTTGTTGATGATCGGGATCATCGGCTTGGGCAAGGTGTCGGTGAGGGGGCGTACCCGGGTGCCACGACCTGCAGCAAGTATCAGAGCTTTCATGGTTAGGTCCTTATGGGGGATTGGGTTGATTTAACCCAAGCGCAGGCCCTAAGATGTGACCAGACTGTGAAAAATTACTAAACAGTTCAGAAGGTGGATTGCTGTGCCGAGAAAGCCGAGAGTGCCTGTTCGAGCTGATTCAGCAGCGACTCAACCACTGGGTGTGGGCTGGCAGCTGGCAGGGAGTTTTCAAGCTCACGGGCTATATCGGCAATGTCATCCGCCCCGATCGTCGCAGCCGAGCCGCGCAGAGAGTGCAGGCGCCGTTGCAGGGTGGAGAGGTCACCGGCGCGGCGCAACATACGGAGTTGTTGCGCTTCGCTGGCATAGGCGCGCACAAAGGCCTGGCGTGCCTTGAGCAGGGCATCAAAGTTGTGCAGGAAGCGTTCTTCGGCGGTGATCCGTGCGTTTGCGTTGGCGGCGGACTGGTTGCGTGGGCGCACCCAGCGGGTCAGGCACCCCCACAAGTCATCCATATCAATCGGCTTGGGCAGAAAGTCAGTCATGCCGGCGGCCAGGCAGGCGTGCTGCTCAGTCTTGCTGATCCCCGCGGTCACTCCAATGATGGGCAGGGCATGTCCTTTTTGCCTGAGATGGCGTGTGGCGCTGTAGCCATCCAGCACCGGCATCTGGACATCCATCAGGACCAGGTCGGGCGGACACTCGCCTGCTGCCATGAAGTCCAGCACCTCCTGGCCATTGTGCGCCAGGGTGGTCTTGATGCCAGCCAGTTCAAGCATCTCCACAATGACAATCTGATTGACGGGATTGTCTTCAGCCACCAGGATATGGCTGTCTTGGAATTCTGTGGGAATGTCTGCTGCAGTGGCGCTATCAGGCCTGATCGATGAAAACAGGGACAGTCTGTTGAGGGCCTGCTTGAAAACCTTGGCGGTCAGGGGCGCATTGACGACTGCCGTGTGAGGACGATCTTCCCAGGATTGCCGGTCTTTCGGGGGCAGGTTGGCGTAACTCAGCACCAGAACCGAGGCATCCGGTTCTCTGGAGAGCCTGCGGCGCATGTGCTCCAGTGCTGGGGGCGCCTCCAACAGGTCCAACAGCACAAGATCGCTAGAGCGGGCGGCCTGGATCATCAAATCTTCGTCCAGCTTGTCCATATCGACCGGCGCAATGTCCCAACCCTGGGCGCGCAGTGTTTCACGGGCTGCCGCACGACTGTCGGGCAATTGCAGCAGCAGACAGGCCTTGCCCTGCGGCGCAGTCAAGGGCGATTGAACGCCCGTGGCGTCAAAGGGAAGTCGCAGGGTGAAGCGACTCCCTTGCCCAGGCTGGCTTTCCATCAGCAGATCACCCCCCATGCCGCGAGCCAGATCGCGCACGATCACCAGCCCCAGTCCGGTTCCGCCAAAGCGGCGGGTAATGCTGGCATCGGCCTGGGTGAAGGGCTGAAACAGGCGGGCCTGATCTTCAGGCGAAATCCCGATGCCGGTGTCCAGCACCGAAAAAACCAGCCAGTTCTGCCCCAAGATCTGCTCGCCCTGGGAAATGTCGAGGACCACCTTGCCAGATGAGGTGAACTTGATGGCATTACTCAGCAGATTGCTCAGGCACTGACCCAGTCGCAACCGATCGCCTATCAGGTGGCGCGGCAGGCTGGCTGGAAAGTTGAAGACAATTTCCAGCGATTTGTCAGCCAGTGACTGAACACAGTTGGATGCCAGCTCGTCGAGCAAATCATCCAGGGAGAAGGTGGTGCTTTCGAATTCCACACGACCTGCCTCAAGCTTTGCGTAGTCAAGCAGGTCATTGATGATTTTGAGCAGGGTGTTGCCTGATGCCGAGATTTTTTTCAGGTAGTCGCGTTGCTGGGCATCCAGATCCGTCATCAGAGCGAGCTGGCTCAGGCCGAGGATGCCGTTGAGCGGGGTTCGGATTTCATGGCTGATGTTGGCGAGAAAATTGTCCTTGGCACGACTAGCCGTTTCTGCGGCCTGGCGCGCCTGCACCATGGCAGCCACCGCTTCGCGCTCGCGGGTGACATCGTCAAAGACATGGATGAAAAGCTCTTCATCGGCCTGGATCGAGGCGATGTCGATCACGACTTGCTTGCCGTTAGGCAGCTTCATTTGAAACTCGGTCTGGTTGATGCCTTGCTCCTTCAACAAGGCCATGTAGCGGCGCGCAGCAGGCTTGTTGTCATCGGTCAACAGATCAAACAGGGAGAAGGTTCGCAAATGCTTGATATCCCGGCCGGTGATGCTGGCAGCTGCCGGGTTGGCACGAATAATCTGGGCCTCGCCGTCTGTTTCCAGAATCCCGTTGAGGCCGTATTCAAAATAGACCTGGGACGGGTGGTGCGCCTGATCCGGCGCGGTCTGTTCTGAATTTTTATCAGGCATCCTGGCAGTCCTCGGCAGACTCGTATGGGCTGGGCTTGTTCAGCTTAATACCGATCTCGATACGGCAGATACCCTCTGCGGGGTTGGAGTAACTGACTTCATCAGTGTATTTGCGCACGATGAACAAGCCAAATCCGCCTTGTGTGGAGCCGCTGAAGTCGGGAGGGGCTTCATTGTTCATCACATCAGGATCGAAGTCTTCACCCAGATAATTGAATATCAGGAAAAAATCATCCTGATAGAGTTCCAGGGACAGATGCAGGGTTGCATCCGGAAGAATGTTTGGAGCATGACGGATGATGTTGGAGGCGGTTTCAAATGCCACCAGGGTGGTGCGATAGCTCTTTTCCTCATCCATCCCCGCATTCACGGCATGCCGTCTGACAAACTGGCGCATGTCATCCAGCCCATCGAGTCGCCAGGGCATTTCGGTGGAGTATGAGGTCAGAACCGAGTTTCTGGCCGGTCCAAGTCGGATGGCGATACAGGTTCTGTCGTCCGCCGGGTCCTCATTGAGTTCATGCGACCTGACCAGGTGTCGCAAGGATTGAACCATGATGGGCGGGGGAACATGCTGCTTGTGCAGGACATCAATCCAGGTGGCTATTTTTTCGGTGCCGAATTCTTCGCCTTGACGGTTACGAGCTTCGGAGAATCCGTCAGAGTAGAGAAACAGCAGATCGCCTGAAACAAAGGAGCGCTGGGTTTGGTGATAGTGCTCATTTTCAATCACGCCCAGAGGCAGGTTGTCTTTTCCTTGCAACCACTTGTATCCATTGGCCTGAATCAACAGGCTCTGTGTATGCCCGGCGTTGACATAGGTGATCGTCCGGCGTCCCAGGTCGATCCGCAAGTAGAGCAGGGTGATGAAGCTTTCAACGCGCTGCAGTTTGTTGGTAACCCGGCTGTGCAGCTCGTTGACCAGATCTGCCGGATTAGGAATTTCGTGTCCTGGATTCGCGTTGGTCAGGTGGGCTAGTGAGAAGTTAAGCTCCTGCTTGACCCCGGCGCCCACCAACGCCGCCACCACGCCCTTACCCATCACATCGCCAATGGAGATATCAATAATGTCTCTGGAAAATTTGAAAAATTCGAAGAAGTCCCCGTCAATTCCCTTGGAAGGTTCGGAGTAGGCAGAAATCGCTAGTGCACTGGTGGGGGCTGGTGGATCACCGAACAGAAGCGATTTCTGGATCATGTGGCCCACGTCCACCTCTCGCTTGTGAGCCTCAACCAATTGCGCCTGGGATTTGCGGTGTTGCCCGACCAGTTCCTCCAGGTGCTGGCGGTAATCATCAAGCTGGGCCAGAGTATCCTTGTGCTCTGAAATATCGGCACCGATGGCGATATAGCGCTCGATTTCACCTTCGTCATCCTTCAGCGGGACGATGGTGGTTTCGACCCAGTAAATCCGCTTGTCAGCGGTCTGGTTGGGGATTTCGCCATGCCAGAT
>JAFMFB010000040.1 GCA_017856435.1 Burkholderiaceae bacterium | reverse complement strand
CCCTCACCGTCTTCCCCGACAGCACATGGGCGAAAGGTGCCATGCAGTCATGGCGCCACCTTGTTGGCCGGTATCCGGGCTGGTGGAATCAACCCTCATCGCCTTCCCGGATGCTAGAGGGCAGCCAGTGGCGTAGTGATGAGAGCGGCGCCGGTGGGCGCGTCCACTTACCGTTGCGGGGGCAGCGCAGGTTAAGCCGTTGCGATGGCCCTCCTGCTTCCCGTTGAACTGCGGCATGTGAACCAGCCGCGAGCACCAACAGGGCTATTTTAAGCGCCGATTGCACATGGCCCTACAATCTCTAAACCATGGCCAACCCGTCCCAGATTGAGCAGCTCAGCGACCGTGTAGAGCGGTTGTTGGTGCGCCATGAAGAGCTGATGCGTACCAACCAGCTGCTGACCGCCCAGGTACAGGCACTGTCTCAGGAGCGCGACTCGCTCAAGTCCAGGCTCAGTGCTGCGCGCGCCCGCGTCGATGCGCTGCTGGCTCGCTTGCCTCAAGCCGAACAAGCCAACAACACTGAAGTCAAGTCATGAAGCAACTTGAAGTCCAGATCATGGGCCAGAGCTATCGCCTCGGCTGTCCCGAAGGTGCAGAGGCGCGTTTTCAGGCCACGGTGGCTCGGGTTGATGAGGCGATGTGCAAAATTCGTGACGCCGGCAAGGTCAAGGCGCGTGACCGTATCGCCGTACTGGCCGCTCTCAACCTGGCGTTTGACCTCTACGAAGGCCAGGGTTCTCAGACTTCTCAAATTGCAGAGACACCTGTGTCTGGCTCCGAGCCAGTTTCAGCCACGCTGGCGGATCCTGACCTGAGCGCGCTGATTGCCCGACTGGACGCAGCCCTGGGAGATGATGGCCGCCTGATCTGATCAGCCGACTGAGATTTGCAGCGCCCGGCACTACAATCCTGATCGTCTGCAATGTTGTCGGGCTTTATATTTCCTTGAACCAATGCTCATTGAGCTCGGGCTTGGTACATTGCCTGGCCAGCGTGATCGTCTCGCGTCAGATGAACCCAAGGCCTGTGCTGCCCTCGCCCACCTGAACCCCGGTTCAGGATGCGGTCCGGCGACATTTGCAGACACTTTTTTTGCCCCACATGAAAATAGAACTACAACTAATCCTCGAACTCGCACTCATGGGGGCCACTGCCGGATTCATGGCGGGCCTGCTGGGGATCGGTGGCGGAATGATCATGGTCCCGTTCATGACCATGATCCTGGAGTCCAAGGGCGTTGACGCCGAACATGTGGTCAAGATGGCTGTTGCCACTTCGCTGGCAACCATCTGCTTTACTTCGTTATCCTCTGTGCGAGCGCACCACAAGCACGGTGCAGTGCTCTGGCCGGTCGCCCGTTTGTTGGCCCCCGGCATCTTGCTGGGTTCTCTGATAGGCGCGCAAATTGCGGCCGCTCTCCCCACCCGCATCCTCAGCCTGCTCTTTGCCTTGTTCATCGCCTATTCAGCCACCCAGATGTTCATCGACCGCAAGCCCAAAGCCAGTCGCACCCTGCCTGGCAAGCCGGGCATGTTTGGTGTTGGGTCCGTGGTCGGCCTGCTGTCCTCGATCGTTGGCGCCGGTGGTGCATTCGTCTCGGTTCCATTCATGACCTGGTGCAATATCAAGATCCACCAGGCCGTGGCCACCTCTGCGTCACTGGGTTTTCCAATTGCGCTTGCCGGTACGCTGGGCTATGTGTGGGCAGGCAGAGACCTGAGCGACATGCCAGCTGGCGCCTTCGGCTACTTGTACCTGCCTGGTTTGCTGGTCATAGCCACTATCAGCATGATGACCGCACCCTTGGGCGCCAGAACCGCCCACCGCATGGATATTCGTCCGCTCAAGCGCGCCTTTGCGGTAGTGCTGTACATCTTGGCCGCCTATTTTCTGTTGCGTTAGATTCGGTCTGCAAGGTTTTGTCAGCCTGGCCCGCTGACACCCGGGGATAATCATTCAGACGTTCTAATTTGTTGCCATCCGAAGGATCATTGAACATGAAGATTGCAATCATCGGCCAACAAGATTTTGGCAAGGCAGTGATGGAGGCTTTTGTAGCGCGTGGCGATCAGGTGGCGGGCGTTTTCTGCAAGCCCGAAAAACCTGGCGAAAAACCCGATGCGCTGCGAGAGGCCGCCACGCAGAAAAATCTCCAGGTATTCCAGTTCCAAAGCCTCAAGAGCCCCGAGGCCGAGCAGGCCTTGCACGAACTTGATGTTGACATTGGCATCATGGCCTATGTGTTGCAGTTTGCGCCCCAGTCTTTTGTCAACATTCCCAAGCATGGCACCATCCAGTACCACCCCTCCCTGCTGCCAAAATACCGGGGCCCCTCCTCGATCAACTGGCCCATTTCGCGCGGCGACAGCCAGACTGGCCTGACAATCTTTCGCCCCACCGATGGTCTGGATGAAGGCCCGGTCATTCTGCAGAAGTCCTGCCCGATCGGTCCTGATGACACCCTGGGTGATATTTATTTCAATCACCTATTCCCTCTGGGGGTGAACGCCATGTTGGAAGCGGCCGATCTGGTGGTATCTGGCCGTCATACTGAAGCTGCTCAGGACGAATCGCAGGCCAGTTATGAGGGCTGGTTTAGAACCGAGGAATCGAAAATCAATTGGTCCAATCACGTAGACCAGATCTACAACCTGATCCGAGCCTGCAACCCCGCCCCGGGGGCCTGGTGCGAACTGGCCGGCATGAAGGTTTCACTTTTTGACTGCCGCAAGCACCGGGTACGCACCTTTGGGGCGGTACGCGGGAAACCCGGTGAGTTGGTTCAGATCACCGACAAGTCAATTTTCATCAATGCCCAGGGCGGCATCATTGAGGTGCTTCGCCTGAAGCCAGAAAACGGCAAGAAGATGGATGCCAGCCAGTTCGCTATCGAACATGGTTTGAGTCCTAGCCCTGTCAAAAAATCCTGAGCTCCAGGCTCTCTAAGCCATCGCTTGTAACTGCTGCGCTGGGTAAGCCGGCGCATGACTTGCCCTGAACGTAATTTATCCGCCACCAGCCATCTGCAATCTGCCACCGTCCACCGGTCATCAGTTCAGCCCCATCGGGCCGGCAGGATTTTCTACAACCTCAGTCCATCTTTGACCCAATTCAGACTAAGGAAAAACCGCATCCGGGATAACCCTAGGATGGGGTGGAATTTTTGAAAAATTGACCGCTATCAAGTGAATAATTGCCTCTCTTGCAGATCATACTTCGGACTCGGTGAGAGTTTCGGAAAATTGTCCGTTTGAAGGCAATGCTTGCTTCTTTTGTCTGAGCCAACTTTTTTTAGGAATTGACATGATGAAAAAACTTTCAACCAGCAAACTTAATTCAAGTGCGCTGCGTGCTGTTTGCGGCCTGGTTGCTGTAGCAGCCCTGGGCTTTGCGGGCTCTGCCGCTGCCTGGGAACCCACCAAACCGGTCGAATTCGTGGTACCTGCCGGTACCGGTGGCGGCGCTGATCAGATGGCCCGCCTGATTCAGGGCATCATTGTCAAGCACAAGCTGATGAAGCAGTCGATGATTGTGGTGAACAAGTCCGGTGGCGCTGGAGCTGAAGGCTTTCTGTCAGTCAAGGAATCCAAGGCTGATCCGCACAAGATCATCATCACCTTGTCCAACCTTTTCACGACACCGATGGCGACGGGCGTTCCCTTCAACTGGAAGGACATGACCCCTGTATCGATGATGGCACTGGACCAGTTTGTGTTGTGGGTCAACGCTGAAACGCCTTACAAGACGGCCAAGGAGTATATTGATGCGGTGAAGGCCGCTGGCCCTAGCAAGATGAAGATGGGCGGCACCGGCTCCAAGCAGGAAGACCAGATCATCACCGTTGGCATTGAAAAAGCTACCGGCACCAAATTTATCTACATCCCCTTCAAGGGGGGCGGTGATGTTGCTGTCCAGCTGGTGGGCAAACATATCGACTCCAGCGTGAACAACCCGGCTGAAGCGGTTGCCCAATGGCGCGCCGGCAAATTGCGTGCGCTGTGCGTGTTTGATGATGAGCGCATGCCCTACAAGGCCAAGATCACCGACACCCAGTCATGGAATGACATTCCCACCTGCAAGCAATCCGGCGTACCCACTGACTATGTGATGTTGCGCGGTATTTTTGCTGCCCCGGGCATTTCCGCCGACCAGGTGGCCTACTACGTTGACTTACTCAAGAAGGTTCGTGAAACCACCGACTGGAAAGAGTACATGGAAAAAGGCGCTTTCAATCAGACCAGCATGACCGGTGCAGATTACGTCAAGTGGCTGACAGCCGCCGAAGCAAACCACCGCACGCTCATGACTGAGGCTGGCTTCATGGCCAAGTAACCTAACTGGGGCCTAACTTCTGGCTGAGAAAACGGCTGGTTTTGACCAGCTGTTTTCTTGTCCAGCCTCAGCTGACAACAATTTATTTAAGAAACAGACACTCCTCTTGGAGAGCAATATGGATTCAGAAGAAATTCGCACCGGCGCCACCACCAACACGGTTGAAGCCATCGTGGCCTTGGTCATTCTTGTTCTTGGTGGCATCGTGATTTATGGCAGTTCAAAACTCGGTTCGGGTTGGACTTCTGATGGCCCTGGCCCGGGTTATTTCCCGTTCTATATGGGACTGATACTGCTTATTGCTGGCGCAGGCGTCCTGTTCCAGACCATCTTTGGCAAGAACAAAAATACTGAAGTATTCGTCGACCGCGAACAGCTGGGCCGTGTCTTGTCAGTGCTGTTGCCCGCTCTGGTTTATGTTGGGGCAATCCAGTTGATCGGAATTTACGTGGCCTCTGCCATCTACATTGCACTTTTCATGACCATACTGGGCAAATATTCCTGGGTCAAAAGCTGCGTCACTGCGTTTGCAGTCAATGCAGTGTTCTTCCTGATGTTTGAGGTTTGGTTCAAGGTGCCCCTGCACAAAGGGACTTTCGACCTGCTTAGTGGCCTGGGCTATTGATCGCCGACCAACTGTAATTCCGGAGTTTTCAAAAAATGGAAGAAATCAATTCTTTGCTTCATGGCTTTGCGGTGGTCATGACCCCCGCAAATTTCATGTTGATGGTGGTTGGCATTGTGCTGGGTGTGTTGATCGGCGTGTTGCCAGGCCTCGGCGGCGCCAACGGTGTGGCCATCTTGCTGCCCCTGACCTTCACCATGAATCCCACATCGGCGATCGTGATGCTGTCGTGTATCTACTGGGGTGCCCTTTTCGGGGGCGCCATTACCTCGGTGTTGTTCAACATTCCAGGCGAGCCCTGGTCGGTGGCCACCACCTTTGATGGCTACCCGATGGCCCAGAAAGGTCATGCAGGTGAGGCCTTGACCGGCGCCTTCACTTCATCTTTCGTCGGCGCTTTTGTGGCAGTGGTGATGATCACGTTTTTGGCCCCTCTGGTTGCCAAATT
Source organism: Burkholderiaceae bacterium (assembly GCA_017856435.1). Classification (GTDB taxonomy): domain Bacteria; phylum Pseudomonadota; class Gammaproteobacteria; order Burkholderiales; family Burkholderiaceae_C; genus Hylemonella. Next base: position 15,642 of record JAFMFB010000040.1, on the reverse strand, counting down.
CGCCCTTCAATTCGGCCCCCCTGAGTTCTTCTCGGTCTACCTGCTGACCTTTTGCAGCTTTGTCGGCATGGGCAAGGGGTCTCCCTTCAAGATTCTGGCCTCCATGGCGATTGGCTTCGCCCTGGCTGCTGTTGGCATGGACACCGTGACTGGCCAACTGCGTCTGACATTCGGCTTTGCCGAGTTGATGCGCGGCTTTGACTTTCTGATTGCGGTGATCGGCCTCTTTGGCATTGGAGAGATTCTGCAGTCGATGGAAGAAGGATTGTCCTTTTCCGGCAAGAGCGCCAAGATCGACGCCAAGGTGGTGTGGCAAACCTGGAAAAAACTGCCTGCCTATTGGGTGACATCCATCCGTAGTTCGCTGATCGGCATCTGGATGGGCATCACCCCGGGCGGCGCCACCCCAGCGTCCTTCATGAGCTACGGAATTGCCAAGAAGATGTCCAAGGACGGTAACAAGTTCGGCACCGGACAACTTGAGGGTGTGGTGGCCCCCGAGACGGCCGCGCATGCCGCCGGCACTGCCGCTCTGCTGCCCATGCTGGCCCTTGGCATTCCAGGCTCGCCGACTGCGGCTGTGCTGCTGGGTGGTCTGCTGATCTGGGGCCTGCAACCTGGTCCGCTCTTGTTTGTGGAGCAAAAAGACTTTGTCTGGGGCCTGATTGCCTCCATGTACCTGGGTAACCTGGTCGGCTTGCTGGTGGTGCTGACCACCGTGCCGCTGTTTGCCTCGATCCTGCGCATTCCCTTCTCGATCATTGCGCCGATCATCATCGTGATTTGCGCCATTGGTGCCTACACCGTTCACAACGCCATGCTGGATATCTGGTTCATGCTGTTGTTTGGTGTGGTGGGTTATGTCTTCAAGAAGCTGGATTACCCCCTGGCGCCTCTGGTGCTGGCCCTGGTGCTTGGCGACAAGGCGGAAGACTCATTCCGTCAGGCCATGCTGATCTCGCAAGGCGACCTGAGCATCATGTTCTCCAACAAGCTGGTCGGAGGCATCACTGGGCTGGCGTTGATTATGCTTTTCTGGCCGCTGATCTCCAAACTGATTGCCAAGATCAGGCCACCCAAGAAGGATGAGTTCGCCAACGACCGGCCAGTTGACTGACCAACACCGTCGCCATGCGCGCTGGCAAACCGCCAGCCTGACGCCCCGGCCTCACGACCCCAAGGGTCGCGACCGGGGCTTTTTTCCGGGTGTGATTAAGGGCCTAAGGACTCGTTCCGCCCTGTCTGGCCTGTCTATTTGCCGCGTCCAACCAACGACCGGACCTGCATCCCAGAGAGGGCAACAGCAGCAGGCGTCAAATTTTTCCGCGCTGTTTGAGACGACTGAGCGTTTCAGCTGACAAGTTCAGATAGGCCGCCAGTTCCTTTTTGGGAATGCGTTCAAAAAGTTCTGGGTGCTTGCGGATAAAACGGTGCACCCGACCGGGGGCATCCAGCAGGTGCAGGGTAATGGTGTGCGCCATGATTTCGCTCATCAGGCTCATGACGTCGTATTCAAACTGATGCTTGATATCCGGATGGCGCTCGATGAAGTCGATCCATAGCGGCATTGGCAGCTTGAGCACACGTCCCTTGGTCACTGAGACAATGTTGTAGGGGGTGGGGGTCTTGAGGCGCCAGGCTGCGTAGCTGGTTTCCATGTCCCGCTCAGCGGCAAATCGAAGAATCATTTCCTTGCCTTCTGAATTGGCAACAACTCGCTTGAGAATGCCATCCAGAATGAAGTACTGCTCCATGTCGTGAACGCCCTGTAGCAAGAGGAAATCCCCCTTGTTGCAGTCGACCACTGACAGTTGGGATTCGAGCTCGGTCCAGGATTGCTCGTCCATACCGCTTAGCAGCGTGTTTTGGCGAAGCTGAACCCGGATGATGTTTCGCTCGGGGTGGTGGGCAATCAGTGTCATGGTTGAATTCTTGGCCTGGCCAGGCAAGCTTTAAGCGGATGATGGCTCATGCTGGGCTTTATTTCGAAAATTGACCGGGGTCAATCGCATTTAAAGGCCAGATTTCTATGATAAATGATTGTGCTGCTGGCTGATACCAACCAAGACCCGATAGACCCGGCAAATAGCCAGCACTCGATTGTCTGAACCTGTTTGGGACCTGCGAAATCTCTGGTTAAAACCACCGTAATCCCCACAGTTTCCCTGTCAAGAAGTTAACTTTATCTGCTTGTTCAACCCTTTGCACCAATCTGCAAACACTGAAACATCATTATGAGCACAAACCAACCAATGACCGATGGCTTTCACCTCGTACTGGATGCCCTCAAACTCAACGGCATCAGCACCATCTACGGACTGCCCGGCATTCCAATCACTGACCTTACCCGGATGGCGCAAGCCGAGGGTCTGCGTGTCATTTCCTTCCGTCACGAGCAAAACGCCGGTAACGCTGCGGCGATCGCCGGCTTCATGAATGGCAAGCCAGGCATTTGCCTGACCGTTTCAGCCCCTGGCTTCCTCAACGGCCTGACCGCCTTGGCCAATGCCACCACCAATTGCTGGCCCATGATCCTGATTTCCGGTTCTTCCGAGCGCGAAATTGTGGACCTGCAGCAGGGTGACTACGAAGAAATGGATCAGTTGGCCATCGCCAAGCCGCTGTGCAAGGCTGCCTTTCGCGTCCTCCATGCCGAAGACATCGGAGTCGGCATCGCACGCGCCATTCGCGCCGCAGTGTCTGGCCGCCCCGGTGGCGTCTACCTGGATCTGCCAGCCCGTTTGTTTGCCCAGACCATGGACGCGGCTGAAGGCAAGAACTCTCTGATTGAGGTGGTTGATCCGGCCCCACGTCAGATTCCCGCCCCAGACGCGATTCAGCGCGCTGTTGACCTTCTGAAAAATGCCAAGAAGCCACTGATTCTTCTTGGCAAGGGTGCCGCCTACGCCCGGGCTGAAAATGAAATCCGCACCTTGGTGGAAAAGTCCGGCATTCCCTACCTACCCATGTCCATGGCCAAGGGCATCCTGCCCGACAACCATGACCAGTCCGCTGCGGCGGCACGCTCTTATGTGCTGCCCGAAGCCGATGTGGTGCTGCTGATTGGCGCCCGCCTGAACTGGCTGCTCTCGCACGGCAAGGGCAAAACCTGGGGCGGCAAGGATGCCAAGTCCTGGGGCGGCCAGAGATTCATCCAGATGGACATCTCTCCCACTGAGATGGACAGCAATGTGCGCATTGATGCACCCGTGGTTGGTGACATCGGCTCTTGTGTTTCAGCTTTGCTGGCCGCTATGGGCAACAGCTGGGGCAAGCCCTCGGCCGAATGGCTGGGCGCCATTGCCGAGCGCAAGACCAAGAACATTGCCAAGATGGCCGAGACTCTGGCCAAGGATCCCAGCCCAATGAACTTCCACAGCGCGCTCAATGTGGTGCGTGACATTGTCAAGGCCAATCCAGACGCCATGCTCGTCAATGAGGGCGCCAACGCCCTGGACTTCACCCGTTCCATTGTTGACATGTACAAACCCCGCAAGCGCCTGGATGTTGGCACCTGGGGCGTCATGGGCATCGGCATGGGCTTTGCCGTAGCCGCCGCTGTCGAAAGCGGCCAACCGGTCATCGCCATCGAAGGCGACAGCGCCTTTGGCTTCAGCGGCATGGAAGTTGAGACCATCTGCCGCTACAACTTGCCGGTCTGCGTGGTCATCTTCAACAACAACGGCGTCTATCGCGGCACCGACAAAAACCTGAGCGGTGGCAGCGATGTCGCACCCACCGTTTTCGTCAAGGATTCCCGCTACGAGAAATTGATGGAAGCGTTTGGTGGTGTTGGTGTCTATGCCACCACGCCAGCCGAGCTGCGCAAAGGCATGGAAGAAGCCATCCGTTCGCGTAAACCAACCCTGATCAACGCGATCATCGATGAAACCGCAGGCACCGAAAGCGGCCGGATCACCAGCCTGAACCCAGCTGCCGCCCTCAAAAAGTAAACTCAATATTTAACCCACAAGGAGAAACTTAAATGTCTGGTAACAAACCTCTCAATGGCATCAAGATCATTGACTTCACCCACGTGCAAGCGGGTCCGGCCTGCACCCAGTTGCTGGCCTGGTTTGGCGCTGATGTGATCAAGGTCGAGCGTCCTGGCTCTGGCGACGTCACACGCAGCCAGCTGCGCGATGTGCCCAATGCCGATGCGCTCTACTTCACTATGCTCAACAGCAACAAGCGCTCGCTCACCCTGGACACCAAAAACCCCCAGGGCAAAGAGGTGCTGGAAAAGCTGATCCGCGAATCCGACGTGATGGTTGAGAATTTTGGTCCTGGCGCCCTTGATCGCATGGGCTTCACATGGGAACGCATTCAGGAACTCAACCCGGGCATGATCCTGGCTTCAGTCAAAGGCTTCAGCGAAGGTCATCACTACGAAGACCTCAAGGTTTACGAAAACGTGGCGCAATGTGCTGGCGGCGCAGCCTCCACCACCGGCTGGTGGAAAGGCGAGAACTCTGAACCCACCATTTCTGCCGCTGCCCTGGGTGACTCCAATACCGGCATGCACCTGGCCATCGGTATCCTCACCGCCATCATTGGCCGTCAACAGACTGGCAAAGGTCAGAAGGTGGCTGTGTCTATGCAGGACGCCGTACTCAACCTGTGCCGCGTCAAGATGCGCGACCAACAGCGCCTGGAGCGCGTGGGCTACCTGGAAGAGTATCCCCAGTACCCGCACGAAATGGAAGCATTTGCCAGCAAAGTTACCCCGCGTGGTGGCAATGCCGGCGGTGGCGGCCAACCGGGATGGATTTTGAAGTGCAAGGGCTGGCAAACCGACCCCAACGCTTACATCTATTTCACCATCCAGGGTCACGCCTGGGGCCCGATTTGCGATGCCTTGGGCAAGCCTGAGTGGAAAGATGACCCGGCCTACAACACGCCACAAGGTCGTCAGCCCCACATCATGGAAATTTTCGGAACCATCGAAGACTTCATCAAGGACAAGACCAAGTTCGAGGCCGTCAACATCTTCCGCAAGTTTGACATCCCCTGTGCCCCTGTGCTGTCGATGAAAGAACTGCTGGTCGATGAATCCCTGCGCAAAAGCGGTTCCATCGTAGAGGTGCCGCACCCGGTGCGCGGCAGCTACTTCACCGTGGGCAGCCCGATCAAGTTCTCTGACCTCAAGCCCGAGGTCACCGCCTCTCCCCTGCTGGGTCAGCATACCGACGAGGTGCTGGCAGAACTGGGCTACAGCAAGGACCAGATTGCCGCTATGCACGCTTCCAAGGCAGTTTGATCGTTGATGTACTGAAGTTGCAGAACGGCGCCCCACGCGGGCGCCGTTTTATTTGGTGAAGCCATAATTCATTGAAGCCGAAGGAGGGACTCAATATGCCTGAACCCACCCCCATCGATCTGCATCAACTGGTCAACGCACTGGGTGATGCGCTGGTCGTTTGTGACACCGAGGGCCAGATCACGCTTTGGAACCCAGCAGCACACCAAATGTTCGGGTTCACCCCCGAGGATGCCTTGGGCCAATCCCTGGATCTGATCATCCCGCCCCGGCTGCGCGCGCGCCACTGGGAAGGTTACCGGCACACCATGGCCACTGGCCAGACCCGCTATGGCCATGAGGTCTTGCGCGTTCCTGCGGTCCACAAGTCTGGCGCAACGCTGTCCATTTCCTTCACGGTCGCCCTGCTTTTTGACGAATCACGGCAAGTTACCGGCATTGCCTCGGTTATCCGTGACGAAACCCACCGGTTCAACGAGGAAAAGCGTCTGAAGAGTGAGTTGGCCGAACTGAAGTCTGGCCTGGCGAAGAATTAAATAAAATGCCCGGTCGCGAATAGCAACTTGTAACCTGTCTGGGCAGGTCAATTTGATCACTGGAGTAAATCGATGAGCAAGGCACTTGAAGGCGTAAAAATTCTGGACTTCACCCATGTCCAATCGGGGCCCACATGCACCCAGTTGTTGGCCTGGTTCGGTGCCGATGTGATCAAGGTCGAGCGGCCTGGTGAGGGCGACGCCACCCGCGGCCAGTTGCGCGATATTCCCGACGTGGACAGTCTTTACTTCACCATGTTGAACCACAACAAGCGCTCGATCACCCTCAATACCAAAAGCAACAAGGGCAAGGATGTGTTGGTCAAGCTGATCCAGCACTGCGATGTGCTGGTCGAAAATTTTGCACCGGGAGCGCTGGACCGTATGGGGTTTTCCTGGGAGCGCATTCAGGAGATCAACCCCCGCATGATCCTGGCCTCCATCAAAGGGTTTGGTCCGGGCCCTTATGTGGATTGCAAGGTCTATGAAAATGTTGCGCAATGTACTGGCGGCGCTGCTTCCACCACCGGCGACCCCAATGGCATTCCTATGGTCACGGGAGCGCAGATTGGCGACAGTGGCACTGGCCTTCATCTTGCTCTTGGCATCGTGACTGCCTTGTTTCACCGTGAAAAATCTGGCCGGGGTCAACGGGTGACTGCCGCCATGCAGGACGCGGTGCTCAACTTGTGCCGGGTCAAACTGCGTGACCAGCAGCGCCTTGATCGCACCCAAGTTCTCAAGGAGTATCCGCAATACCCGGAAATTGAATTTGGTGATGCGGTGCCACGCGCCGGCAATGCCTCAGGTGGCGGTCAGCCTGGTGCGATTCTCAAATGCAAGGGTTGGCAGAAAGATCCCAACGCCTATATCTACTTCATCACCCAGGCAGCTGTCTGGTCTGACATCTGCAAAATAATTGGTGAGGAAGGCTGGATCACCAATCCCAGCTACGCCACCCCCGAGGCACGCCTGCCACACCTGAAGATGATCTTTGCCCGCATCGAGGAGTGGACCAAAACCAAGACCAAATTCGAAGCCATGGACATACTCAATGAATTCGATATTCCTTGTGGCCCAATTCTGTCGATGAAGGAAATTTCGGATGACAAGTCCCTGCGTGCCACCGGAACAGTCGTTGAAGTCGATCATCCCACCCGCGGCAAGTACCTCACGGTGGGCAATCCGATCAAGCTCTCGGACAGTCCCACCGAAGTGACCCGCTCCCCACTGCTGGGTGAGCACTCCGGAGAAATTCTGAGCATTCTGGGCTACAGCGCGACTGAAATCGCGCAACTCAAGGGCGAGCGCGTGGTTTAGAGCCTGCCAACGCACTTTCTTACCTGAAGTTTTTCCTGCGGCTGCCTTCGTCGCAAGACAATCCGCATCTGCCTTAACCTGCATCAAGACTGGAACATCGACATCAGCAGCCTGCTCGGCCTAATATGGGGCGATGTCCTCACCCGTCAAAGGTCCTGATTCATCGAAGTTCAACCCTCCCGCCGACATCTTGGCGGGGAGTTCTGCCGGGCACCCGTCAGCGTCCATGTTCACCGCCCACAAACTGGGCAAGACTTACCACATGGGCGAGGTGGTGATCCATGCCCTGCAGGACGTTGAGCTGGACATCAAGCGGGGCGAGTTCATTGTGCTGCTCGGGCCATCGGGCAGCGGAAAATCCACACTACTCAACATACTCGGCGGGCTGGATCGCCCCAGCAGCGGCAGCGCCCGTTTTGCCGATCATGAACTCAGTGAAGCCAGCGATGCCGATCTGACACGCTACCGCCGCGAACATGTTGGCTTTGTCTTTCAGTTCTACAACCTGATACCCAGCCTGACGGCGCGTGAAAATGTTGAACTGGTGACCGATATCGTGCAGAACCCCATGACGGCGCAACAAGCCCTGGACATGGTGGGACTGGGTGACCGCCTTGATCACTTCCCTTCGCAACTCTCAGGCGGAGAGCAACAGCGGGTTGCGATAGCGCGCGCCATCGTGAAGCGGCCCGAGGTGCTTCTGTGTGATGAACCGACCGGAGCACTCGACTATACGACCGGCAAACTGGTGCTGGAGGTGATCGCCCGCATCAATCAGGAGCTTGGCACTACAGCCATCGTGATTACCCACAATGCGGCCATTGCGGGGATGGCCGACCGAGTGCTGCATCTGAGCGGAGGTCGCATCCAGCGGGTGGAAAGCAATACCAGCAAGCTCAGCCCCGACGAGCTTTCCTGGTAGCCAGCCGACATGAAAGCCCTGAACCGAAAGCTGCTGCGTGACCTGCGCCTGATGTGGAATCAGGTTCTCACCATTGCGCTGGTCGTGGCCAGTGGCGTGGCCGGCTTCATCACCAGCTTCAGTGCCTACGATGCCTTGTCCTGGTCACGGGACCTGTACTATGCCGAAGCCCGCTTTGCCGATGTCTTTGCCCGGCTCAAGCGGGCGCCGCTCTCGCTGGAGCGTCAGCTGGCGCAATTGCCAGGCGCAGCCCATGTGCAGACCACGGTCGAACAACTGGTTCAGATAGACATTCCCGGGGTCACCGACCCGATGATCGGGCGCCTGATTGGGCTGGACCCCATGCAGCCACCCGCCTTGAACCAGGTGCATCTGCGAAGCGGTCGCATGATTCAGTCGCATAAGCAAGGCGAACTGGAGACACTGATTTCTGAAGGGTTTGCGGTGGCACGCCAGCTCAAGCTGGGTGATCGCATTCAGGCCCTGATCAACGGCAAGCAGGAAACCTTGCTGATCGTTGGGATTGCCCTCTCACCGGAATATATTTTTGCGGGCCTGGCTGGCTCGCCCGATGTACGTGGTTTTGGTATTTTCTGGCTTGACCGCCATGCGCTGGCAACCGCCTACGACATGCAAGGTGCATTCAACCAGGTTGCCGTTCGGCTTGCGCCACAGGCAAAGGAGGGCCCGCTGATCGAGGAACTGGACCGGTTGCTGGCACCCTACGGTGGCGCCAGTGCCCATGGCCGCGAGACCCAAATCTCGCACATGCTTCTGAATTCGGAAATTCAGGAGCAGCGAGTTCTTGGCACGGTGTTGCCCAGCATATTTCTGGCGGTGGCGGCGTTTTTGCTGAATGTGGTGCTGAGCCGCCAGATCGCCACCCAACGCGAGCAAATTGCCGCGCTCAAGGCCTTGGGCTACAGCAACTGGCATTTGGGCAGCCATTACCTTCAATTTGTCATGATCATTGTCCTGATCGGCGTTGTGATCGGCCTGGGATGCGGGGCCTGGCTGGGTAATTGGTTCACTGGCATTTACGCAGACTTCTTTCGCTTTCCCGAACTGCGTTACCGGGTCCGCCCTGAGTTGATACTGACAGCCATCGGGGCATCCGTGCTGGCTGCGGTGCTGGCCACCTGGCATGCAATTGAGCGCACTGTCAAACTGCCGCCAGCCCAAGCCATGCGCCCCCCGGTCCCTGCGGTCTACCAGCCGAGCTTCATTGAAGCCTGGGGACTGCGCCACTGGTTCAGCCCGGCTGTACGCATGATTCTGCGAACTATGCAGCGCCGCGCAATTCATACAGCACTGACCGTGCTTGGCATTGCCATCTCGATATCGATCGTGATCACCGGATCGTTCTGGAACGACACTATTGACCTGATGCTGGGCACCCAGTTTCAGCGCGTCATGCGTGGCGATGTCAGCGTCAGCCTGATCGAGGCCAGTCCGGCTAGCGTTGTTGAGGAGGCAGCCCGCTTGCCGAATGTGGTGGCGGTTGAGGCAGCGCGGTCACTGGTTGTGCGGCTGCGCCATGGTCACCGCTACTGGCGCGGCACGGTGCAGGGAAGACCGGCCCAGCCGGAGTTGCACCGCATCCTCGATATCTACCAACGCAGTTTTATGCCCCCTCAATCGGGCTTGTTGCTCACTGACCGGCTGGCCGATCGGCTGGGCGTTCGGGTTGGTGACACGCTGCGCCTGGAGGTGCTAGAGGGGCGACGGCAAGTTCTGGAACTGCCGGTGGTGGGCACGGTGGTTGAAATGATGGGCATGAATGCCTACATCGAGCGGCGCACGCTGAACCGTTTGTTGGGCGAGGGCGACCTGGTAAACCAGTTGTCCCTCACCGTGCCGCATAGTCACGAGTCCGAATTGCTGACTGAGCTCAAATCCTTGCCACGGGTGGCCGCCGCATTCAGCAAGGGCGTGGCACTTCGAAATATGGAGGATGTGACCGCGCGCAACCTGCTGGTGTTCAGCGCCATCCTGACCCTGTTCGCCGTCATTATTGCGGTGGGGGTGGTTTACAACCATGCCCGCATCGCGCTGGCCGAACGCGCCTGGGAGCTGGCCAGTCTGCGGGTGATGGGATTTACCCGCGGTGAGGTCTCAGCCTTGTTGCTGGGCGAACTGGCTCTGGAGATTGTCATGGCCCTGCCCCTGGGAATGTTTGGGGGCTGGCTGCTGTCCAATGTCATTGTTCAGCTAATCAAGACGGACGAGTTCTTCTTTCCCCTGGTGATACTTCCCGCCACTTACGCCTATGCCGCCTTGTGCGTGGTGGGGGCCGGCCTGATCAGCGCGATGATTGTGCGCCGACGGATCGACCGGCTGGATTTGGTGGGTGTGTTGAAGACCCGGGAGTAATCCGGCAAATAGAGTTAGGTTCAATTCTTGAAAGTGCGACGATGAAAAAAACCATCCTGATCATCATTGCGGCTGCTGCGGTCATCGCTTTGCTGGCCTGGGCGCTGGTCAAGCCGGCCCTTGAAGTAGAGACCGGCAAGGTCAGCCAGGGGCAGTTCATACGTCTGGTCCAGGAAGATGGCAAAACCCGACTGCGTGAACGCTTCACTATCTCCACGCCGCTGACCGGACAACTGGCCCGAATTGCCCTGCAGCAAGGCGATGCTGTGGAAAAGGAATCCGTCCTGGCCACGCTGCGACCGGTCAAGCCAGACCTGCTCAACGAGCGCTACCGGCTGGAGCAGATCGAGCGCGCTGGCGCGATGGAGGCTGGCCTGGCGCGCAGCCTGACCCAGGTTGAGAAAGCCCAGGCTGCACTTCAACAGGCCAAAGTGGATCTGCAGCGAACTGAAACCCTGGCGCGGCAGGGCTTTCTCTCGCCCACCCAGAACGAAACTGAACGCCTGAATCTGCGGCTTCGCGAGAAAGAGCTCGAAAGCGCCCGACTGGAAGCCGAAGCAGCACGCCATCAACTCTACCAGGCGCGCATCGCCATTCGGCACTACGCCTCTGGCAGCGCCGAGACCAGTCAGCGTACCTGGCAGATTCGCTCGCCCATCACCGGCAAGGTTCTCAAGGTTCATCAGCAAAGCGAGGGCATGGTGGCGGCTGGAACACCCTTGATGGAGTTGGGCGACCCCAGGCGGCTGGAGGTGATCGTTGACTTGCTCACCGAGGATGCGGCCCAGATCAGCGCGGGAACGCAGGCCGAACTGAGCAACTGGGGAGGGCCTGAGACCCTCAAGGCCACCGTGCGCCTGGTAGAGCCCTCAGCATTCACCAAGGTGTCTGCATTGGGCGTGGAAGAGCAACGGGTGCATGTGGTGCTCGATATCACCAGCGAGCCCAAGCAGTGGGTCAACCTGAGCGATGGCTACAAGGTCGATGTCAGCCTGGTGGTCCAGACGGTTGACAATGCGCTCAAGGTTCCGGTCAGCGCCCTTTTCCCGATCGGAACACGCTCTGCAGTCTTTACCATCGACAACGGCAAGGCCAGCCTGCATGAGGTGGAGGTACTGGCGCGCAACCGAAATGAAGCCATGATCAAAAGCGAGCTGAAGGTGGGCACACAGCTCATCATCTACCCGTCCAACAAACTCAAGGCGGGGGATCGTGTGAAGCCGCTGACCGTCCAGCAGGCCCGGTAAAACGTATCATTGCATTGCGCTGAACTGCCCTGCTCTTTTTGCTGCAACCTGACACTTCGCCTGGCGTCCTGCCTATGTACACCCTGCTGATTGCCATCGCCTGGCTTTATGTGGCCGTGATGATGGCTGCCGCCGAAGCTGCCAGTCCGGTGGGTTCCCTGCTTGGCGCGCTCATCACTTTTGTGCTCTATGGTGTCGCGCCGGTTGCACTGCTGACCTACATCCTGAGCACCCCCGCCCGCAAGCGCGCGCTCAAAGCCCGACAGGAAGCTGCCGCAAACTCATCGATCGAGCCAGATGCAGGCAGCCATTCGGCCCGTGATGCGGTCTCGCCGATGCGAAAAGAACCGTGAAGGGTTGCCAAGCGTGCACCATTCGGGGCTGCCATCGTTGCCATGAATCCGGTCAACGCCGATCCCGCGCAATTGCTCTCTTGCCAAGCCCGGTAGATCAGCCAGCCACTTGCCAGATCGTGCACTGGCTTTAAAAAAGCGATCCGCCGCAACTATGTGCTGTCCGAATTCAGCCTTGACCTCTTCGCCGACCTCATAGGCGCCCGGGCCAATACAGGGGCCAAGCCAGGCCAGGAGTTCATTTGGCTCTTTTCTTAAATGGGTCTTGAGTTGCGTCGCCAGCGACTCGATCACCCCAGAGGCCAGTCCACGCCACCCTGCATGCGCTGCTGCGACAAAGGTACCAGAGTCATCGGTCAGCAGCACTGGCAGGCAGTCAGCCACCATGATGGTGCAGGCCAGCCGAGGGGTCTGGGTCCAGCAGGCATCCGCTTCAACACCATCACCCTGCACAGCACTCAGTTGCAGCGCACGGGTGCCATGCACCTGGGTCATGAAGACCGGTCGCACACCCAGGGTTTGGGCCAGTCGCTGACGATTTTTCTGAACGACAACGGGGGAATCACCGACATGGTCACCCAGATTGAGGCTTTGATAGGGCGGCTCTGAAACGCCATCGGCACGCGTGGTGCATACCGCGCGTACCGTGGCCGGGGCTGGCCAATCGGGCAACAGCCAGTCAGAGTGCATGCGCTGGTCAGCTAGGTCAGGGTTGAAAATCGGGGCAACTGGCAGGCTGCGCCTGCTGGAAGGCCGGCAACTTCATGCAGGCCTCAAAGACTGCCATGGTCAATGGCAGCCCGGTCAGATTGCATTCAAAGCGTTGCGCATTGAAAATTTGCGGCACCAGACAACAGTCGGCCAATGTTGGTTGCAGCCCCCAGCAGTAAATCGAGGGCGGCAAGCCATGCCGGCGTCGGTCCTCGGCCAACTGAGCCAGCTGACGCTCAAAATTTTCCAGTCCGTCGCGCACCCAGTGACGGTACCAGTCGTTCTTGGCCTGTTCATCCACCTTCAGCACGCTGCTGAGGTACTTGAGGACTCTGAGGTTATTGATCGGGTGAATTTCACAGGCAACCATCTGCGCCAAGGCGCGCACTCTGGCACGGCCCAGGGCATCCGCCGGCAAAAGAGGCGGCTCGGGGTGGATTTCGTCCAGGTACTCGATGATGGCCATCGACTGCGACAGGCGCTCGCCGTCAACTTCAAGCAGGGGCACCAGGCGATCAGCCGACAAGTCGGCGTAGGCCGGCAATTTGTGATCCCCTCGCGCCAGATGGACTGCCAGGTACTCAAAATCCAGCCCCTTGAGAGCCATGGCGATACGCACCCTGAAGGACGCTGAAGATCGGTAGTAGTTGTGTAACTTCATGAACACGAGGATATACCGGAATTTCGGCGCCACAAGGTTAGACTAGGCGCTTTGCACAAATTGACGGAGATCAGACATGATTCTTGAGCTTGCCGACATCCGGATTCAGCCTGGCCAGCAAGCTGCGTTTGATGAGGCCATCCAGCGCGGTGTCACCACGGTAATCAGCAAGGCCAGGGGCTACCGCGGCTTCAAGGTCAACAAGGGGGTGGAGAGCCCCGAGCGCTATCTGCTGATGATTTTCTGGGATACCCTGGAAGACCATACCATCCACTTTCGCCAATCGCCCGCTTTCGCCGAATGGCGCGCCATCGTAGGCTCCTTTTTTGCCGGGCCGCCTCAGGTGGAGCATTTCGAGCTGCTGGCCAAGTCACAATAACCCTATTCGACATCGCCGGCCGATTGCCTTCAAAGTCAAAAATCGCCATGAATGCCCCATCCAGCCCGACAGAACACCAGGTCCTGCAGCGCCAGCAGCTCTACCAGGAAATGTCGCCGCTGAACCTCACGCCCTTGTGGGAAGTTTTGCATGCCCTGGTGCCGGTACAACCCAAATCCCCGTGCGTGCCTGCCTATTGGAACTACGATCAGGTAAGGCCCTTTCTGCAGCGCGCTGGCGAGTTGATATCTGCCGAGGAGGCCGTTCGCCGGGTTCTGATCCTGGAAAACCCGGCGCTGCGCGGCAAGTCGGCGATTACCCAGTCGCTCTATGCCGGACTGCAGCTGATCTTGCCCACCGAGGTGGCGCCAAGTCACCGTCACACCCAGAGCGCCCTGCGCTTCATTGTTGAAGGCCAGGGCGCCTACACCGCCGTTGACGGTGAACGGACCACCATGCGCCCGGGCGACTTCATCATCACGCCAAGTTGGACCTGGCACGATCATGGCAATGAGGTTAACGAACCGGTGGTCTGGCTCGACGGCCTCGATATTCCGATGATCAGCTTTCTGGATGCCGGCTTTGCCGAGAATGGCAGCGCAAAATCGCAAAGCGTTACCCAGCCTGAAGGCAGCAGTTTTGCCAGTTACGGCCACAATATGGCACCGGTCAGGGGTGACGCCCCCTTTGGACAAACCTCACCGATATTCAACTACCCCTACGAGAAAAGTCGCGAAGCCCTGCATCAGATGGAGCAGCACACTGCGATCGATCCCTGGGATGGTTTCAAGCTTCGCTTTATCAATCCGCTGAGTGGGGGCGCGCCGATGCCTACCATCCAACCCTTTATGCAGCGACTGCCCGCCGGCTTTGACGGCAAGGCCTGGCGCCAGACTGACGGCGCGGTTTACAGCGTAGTCGAAGGCAAAGGCTCGGCCCATGTGAGCGGACCTGAGGGCATGGTACGCTTTGACTTCAGCGCCCGCGATCATTTTGTTGTGCCGTCCTGGCATACCCTGCAACTGCAGTCCGCAACGGGCTGTGTTCTGTTCAGTTTTTCAGACCGCCCGGTGCATCAGGCCCTGGGCATTCACCGAGAGGAAAGGATCTCATGAGTTATGTCATCACCCCACCGGCAACGGTTTCTGTCCCTGTTGTCGGCAGTCAGCAGCGTTTTCCGGTCGGTCGAATCTATTGCGTGGGACGCAACTATGTTGCCCACGCCCAGGAAATGGGCTTCACCGGCCGTGAGCCGCCCTTTTATTTCATCAAGCCCTCAGACACCTGCCTGGTTGTTGAGCCGGGCCAGACCGCCAGCATGCACTACCCCAGCCTGACCAAGGACCTGCACCACGAAATCGAACTGGTGGCAGCCATTGGCATTGGCGGCAAGAACATCAAGGCTGCAGATGCCAAAAAACATATCTGGGGCTATGGCGTCGGACTGGATATGACCCGCCGCGACCTGCAGGGCGAGCAGAAAAAACTCGGGCGCCCCTGGTGCATTGGCAAGACTTTTGATGAAGCCGCGATCATGGGGCCGATCACACCCGCGGCCCAGGCCGGTGATGTGGACAAGGCCGAAATCTGGCTTCAGGTCAACGGCAAGGACCGCCAGCGCAGTGATGTCACCAAGCTGATCTGGAATATTGGCGAAATCATCGAACACCTGACAACCGCCTGGGAATTGCGCCCGGGTGACCTGATCTACACTGGGACTCCCGAAGGCGTGGCCGCCGTGGTGGCGGGCGATACCATGACTGGGGGCGTCAGCGGTCTTGCACCGATCTCGGTCAAAGTCATTTAAATTCTTAGGCCATGAGCCGGTTGTTTGAATCACTAGCCAAACTGTCTGCCATTCTGGCGGGTGCGCTGCTCAC
>JAFMFB010000083.1 GCA_017856435.1 Burkholderiaceae bacterium | reverse complement strand
ACCTCATGCCCTACACCATTGCCAAGGCTGACAACGGTGACGCCTGGGTGCAGGTGCGCGACAAGAAGCTGGCTCCCCCTCAGGTAAGCGCTGAAGTGCTGCGCAAGATGAAAAAGACCGCCGAGGATTATCTGGGCGAGGAAGTTACCGAAGCCGTGATCACGGTACCAGCCTACTTCAACGATGCGCAACGTCAGGCGACTAAAGATGCCGGTCGGATTGCCGGCCTGGATGTCAAGCGCATCATCAATGAGCCCACCGCGGCTGCTCTGGCCTTTGGCCTGGACAAGGGTGGCAAGGGCGACCGCAAGATTGCTGTGTATGACCTGGGTGGCGGTACGTTTGACGTGTCCATCATCGAAATTGCCGATGTCGATGGCGAGATGCAATTTGAAGTGCTTTCCACCAACGGCGACACTTTCCTGGGTGGTGAAGATTTCGATCAGCGCATCATTGACTACATCATCGCCGAGTTCAAGAAAGAGCAAGGCGTTGACCTGACCAAGGATGTGCTGGCGTTGCAACGGCTGAAGGAGGCTGCAGAAAAGGCCAAGATCGAGCTGTCCTCGTCCACCGCCACTGACATCAACCTGCCCTACATCACGGCTGATGCCTCCGGCCCCAAGCACCTGAACATCAAGCTTAACCGCGCCAAGCTGGAAAGTCTGGTCGAAGAATTGATTGAGCGCACCATTGCGCCCTGCCGTACCGCGATCAAGGATGCGGGTGTGTCTGCCTCTGACATTCAGGACGTGATTCTGGTGGGCGGCATGACCCGTATGCCCAAGGTTCAGGACAAGGTCAAAGAATTTTTCGGCAAGGAGCCGCGCAAGGACGTCAACCCCGACGAAGCCGTGGCCGTGGGTGCTGCCATTCAGGGTCAGGTGCTAAGTGGTGACCGCAAGGATGTATTGCTACTGGACGTGACCCCGCTGTCGCTGGGTATTGAAACCCTGGGCGGTGTGATGACCAAGATGATCACCAAGAACACTACCATCCCGACCAAGTTTGCTCAGACCTTCTCCACCGCTGACGACAACCAGCCAGCCGTCACCATCAAGGTGTTCCAAGGCGAGCGCGAGATGGCCACCGGCAACAAGTTGCTGGGCGAGTTCAATCTGGAGGGCATTCCACCAGCCGCTCGCGGCTTGCCCCAGATTGAAGTGACCTTTGACATTGACGCCAACGGCATCTTGCACGTCAGCGCCAAGGACAAGGGTACCGGCAAGGAAAACAAGATCACCATCAAGGCGAACTCTGGCTTGACCGAGGAAGAAATCCAGAAGATGGTGAAGGACGCTGAGCTCAACGCAGCCGAAGACCACAAGAAACTGGAACTGGTGCAATCACGCAATCAGGCTGATGCTGCCGTCCACGGTGTGAAGAAAAGCCTGACCGAGCACGGCGACAAGCTAGAAGCTGCTGAGAAAGACGCTATTGAGGCCGCCATTAAGGAAGTGGAAGAAGCCCTCAAAGGTGAGGACAAGTCGGCCATTGACAGCAAGACCGAGGCCCTGATGACGGCCAGCCAGAAGTTGGGCGAAAAGATGTACGCCGCTGAACAGGCTGCTGCCGCAGCGGCAGGCAATGCCGGCTCGGCAGGCTCTGAGACACCCAAGTCCGCCAATCAGTCGGCAGCCGACGACATCGTGGATGCCGAGGTCAAGGAAGTCAAAAAAGGCTAATGATCCGATTTATCCAGTTGCCACGCCGCCGCGTTGACTTGACTCCCAACGGATCAGCGACGCGGCGATTTGTCTTCATGAATAGCTAACAAGAATGGCCAAAAGAGACTACTACGAAATCCTGGGTGTCGCCAAAAACGCCTCGGAAGAGGATATTAAAAAGGCGTATCGCAAGTTGGCGATGAAGCACCACCCTGACCGCAACCAGGGTGACAGCGCCAAGGCGGCTGAGGAAAAGTTCAAGGAGGCCAAGGAAGCCTACGAGATGCTGTCCGACGCGCAAAAGCGTGCGGCCTACGACCAGTATGGCCATGCCGGCGTAGACCCCAACATGCGGGGTGGCATGGGCGATAACTTTGGTGGCGGATTTGCCGAGGCATTTGGCGACATCTTTGGTGACATGTTTGGCCAGGGACGGGGTCGCGCAGGCGGTGGCCGACAGGTCTACCGCGGCAGTGACCTCTC
Organism: Burkholderiaceae bacterium; assembly: GCA_017856435.1. Classification (GTDB taxonomy): domain Bacteria; phylum Pseudomonadota; class Gammaproteobacteria; order Burkholderiales; family Burkholderiaceae_C; genus Hylemonella. The sequence continues at coordinate 2,906 of JAFMFB010000083.1, read as the reverse complement.
CTATGCCATGGAGATCACGCTGGAAGAGGCCGCCCACGGGAAGGATGCCCAGATTCGTATCCCCAGTTGGGACAATTGCGGAACCTGTCACGGCACTGGTGCCAAACCGGGTACCCAGGCCAAAACTTGCAGCACCTGCCATGGCAATGGGTCGGTGCAGATCAGGCAGGGCTTTTTCAGCGTACAGCAGACCTGCCCGCACTGCCGTGGCAGCGGCAAGATCATTCCAGATCCCTGTACCGCTTGCGGCGGCCAGGGCAGAGTCAAACGACAAAAGACACTGGAGGTGAAGATTCCAGCCGGTATCGATGACGGCATGCGAATCCGCAGTTCTGGCAATGGCGAGCCCGGCATGAACGGTGGCCCACCGGGTGACCTTTACATCGAAATCAGAATCGCCAAACATGACATCTTTGAGCGCGACGGCGATGACCTGCACTGTTCGGTGCCGATCGGCATGGTAACGGCCGCCCTGGGCGGTGAAATCGAGGTCCCTACCCTCAACGGGAAAGTCTCGATCACCATTCCAGAAGGAACACAGTCTGGCAAACAATTCAGACTGCGAGATAAAGGCATCAAGGGCGTACGCTCCAGTTTGCCTGGCGCACTGTATTGCCATATCGTGGTTGAGACCCCGGTCAAATTGACCGAGCATCAGCGCAAATTGCTGCGCGAACTTGATGAGTCACTGAAAAAGGGCGGCGAGAAACACTCGCCCGGTGAAGGCAGCTGGGCGGACCGCCTCAAAAGCTTTTTCACCTGAAGCACCCAGGCGCTTAACTCAACCTGACCCAAAACCAAGTCAGGTTGGTTTATTTTGTCTGGCCAGCGCAGCATCCCGAATGGAAGTCAGGGTGCCACGGGTTGTGATCACATCCACATCCAGCATGACTTCAATCAGGGTGCCCTGCTCGCGCGCCAGCGCGGCGACGAGTTCGGGTTCAAATTCGGCAGTGCGGGTAATGCGCACACCCACATAGCCATAGGCGTTGGCCAGCGCAGCGAAGTTTGGGTTCTTGAGATCCGAGCCACTCACCCGCGTCGGGTATTCGCGTTCCTGATGCATGCGGATGGTGCCGTAGGCACCGTTGTTGAGCAAAACAATGATGCTTTTGGCGCCGTATTGCACGGCGGTGGCCAGCTCCTGGCCATTCATCAGAAAGTCGCCATCACCGGCAATCGTGAAGGCTGTTCTTCCACTGGCCAATGCAGCGCCGATTCCAGCCGGCACGCCGTAGCCCATGGCGCCACTGGTGGGTGCCAGCTGAGTCTTATGCCCTTTGATCAGGCCGTGGTACTGAAAGAAACGATGCATCCAGCTGGCAAAGTTGCCGGCCCCATTGGTGAGCAGGGCATCGGCCGGCAAATGCTTCTGTACACTGGCCACGATGGCCGGCATGTCGATGTCTCCGGGTAACGCTTGCGGGATCCGATTGGCCACATAGTCGGCGTGGCACTCATGGGCCCAACTCTCCCAGGGCACCTTGGTGCCGGGCTTTAATGTGGCCAGGGCTTGTGCCGCAGCGACCATTGAGGAGTTGACCGCCAGATCCGCTTGATAAACCCGGTTGAGCTCTTCGGCACTGGCGTGAATGTGGATCAGTTTCTGACGGGGTCGGGGTGATTCAAACAGGGTGTAGCCGCTGCTGGTCATTTCACCCAGACGCGGACCCACGGCCAGGATCAGATCGCTGTCTTTGACCCGCTGCGCCAGCTTTGGGTTCAAGCCAATGCCCACATCTCCGGCGTACTGAGGGTGAAAATTGTCAAAGGTATCCTGAAACCGAAAGGCGTTGGCCACCGGCAACTGCCAGGCTTGGGCAAATAACTGCAAATCGCGCGCCGCCTGCTGGGTCCAGACGCTGCCCCCAGCAATCACCAAGGGCCGTTTGGCCTGTTGCAACATGGTTTGCAAACGGGTCAAAGCGTCAGGAGCAAAACCAAGGTGGGCAGGCTCAACCTTGGGCATGGGGGCCACATCCACTTCCTGCACCAGCATGTCTTCTGGCAAGACCAGGACCACCGGACCCGGGCGGCCGTTCATGGCCGTGGCAAAAGCACGTGCCACATACTCTGGAATACGGCGTGGGTCATCAATACGCTCGACGCGCTTGGCCATCCCTTTGGTGTTGGGGCCAAAAAAGGCCGTGAAGTCCACCTCCTGGAACGCTTCACGGTCTCGCATATCACTGGCCACGTCCCCAATGAACAGCACCATGGGCGTGGAATCCTGGAACGCGGTGTGCAGCCCAATGGATGCGTTGGTTGCACCAGGGCCGCGGGTCACAAAGCACACACCAGGCCGACCAGTCATCTTGCCAACCGCCTCGGCCATGTAGGCCGCACCCCCTTCCTGGCGGTTGATGATGAAGCGAATCTTGTCGCGGTAGGCATGGAAACCATCCAGCACACCCAGGTAGCTTTCGCCGGGAACCCCGAACACCATGTCGACGCCCTGCGCCACCAGGCACTCCACAATCAGATGCCCTGCTGCCTGTTTTGCCATGTCTCAGTCCTATTTAGATTGAATGATCGAGAATTATCGCCATGAATTTAATCCTCGAGTTTGCCCAGTCTGTAGCAAGTGTCGCGCAGCGTTAAATGTGTGCAACGAGCGTGCCGATATGCATACAAAAAAAACGCACCACCGAATGAACAATGATGCGTTTTGACTGGAGGCGCGGGCCGGAGTCGAACCGACCTACTCGGATTTGCAATCCGGTGCATAACCGCTTTGCTACCGCGCCGATATGCTGCATGCCAGCGCCTAAACACCGCATAGCATCTAATAAAAAAGGGAAGCTTGGTGGGCTTCCCCTGTTGAATCTGGAGCGGGAAACGAGGCTCGAACTCGCGACCTCAACCTTGGCAAGGTTGCGCTCTACCAACTGAGCTATTCCCGCACT